>JBMFPL010000032.1:0-15995 GCA_049969115.1 Bryobacteraceae bacterium
GCGGTTGCGCGCAATGGCCTCCGCTTCCTCTGCGGTGCGCGCTTCGGCCAGCGGCAGCAGCTCGATGGGGAAGTCGGCCTGTTTGCTCATGGCGGTCAGCTCGCGGCCGATGCGCTCTTTTTCGGCGGCGAGGTCGGCCTCCGTGTGCAGGCCTCCCCACGGTCGCCAGCTCCGGGCTTCGCGCCGCTTGGCGAGCGAATAGATCAGCACCGGCTGTACGGTCAGGGGCAGCCGGACCGGCTGCTGGCGCGCAGGTTCGGCGGCGCGTGCGGTCCGGGCGACGGCGGTGAACGCGAGCGGGGCGCCGGCCAGCGTGGTGAGCACCTGGCGACGGTTGGGCTTCAGGCAGCCCGGGCAACTGCGAGCAAGCGGGCAGCACATGGCGACACCTCGAATTTGAGATCCGGATGGGAATTATCGCACGGCCGCCCCGCCGGCTGCTTCACAATTTCAGGCGGGCTTCCAGCTTCTCGCCCGAACGCATCATTTCGTCCCAGGTGACCATGCGTTCCTGATAGGCCGCCATGCGTCCCAGGATCGAAGTGAGGTTGCTTTCCACGCTCTCTTCGACGTTGTTGAGGTACTGCCCCGTGCGCAGGCTTTCCACGAAGCGCTTGACGTTGGCGATGGCGCCCTCGCGGAAGGTGTCGTCCTTTTCGACGCCTGGCCAGGGATTGTCGCCCGTGATACGGACCTGACCGCCGTAGTGCGAGTCCACCGTGCCCGCGGTGCCGTAGAAGCGGATGCACATGTCGTGGAAGCCCTTGAGGAACTGGTTGGAGGAGAAATCCACCTTGACGTCGCCCGGATACCAATACTGCACCAGGAAGTGATCCCAGCAGTCGCCCACGTCGGTACGCGCCTTGCGCCCACCGGTGCCGAAGGCGCGCAGCGGGTGTGCCTGCACGTACCAGTTGGCCACGTCGAGTACGTGGATGTGCTGCTCGACGATGACGTCGCCCGAGAGGACCTTGTCGAAAACCCAGTCGCGCAAGCGGGCTTCATCCGGCGGCATGCCCGGCCTGGACTGCGGGCGCAAGCGGCCGGTGTGGTAGTAGACGTGGCCCATTACCGGCGTGCCGATGGCGCCGTGGTGGACGCGGCGGGCGGCTTCCTGGAAAGCGGGCTGGGCACGGGTCTGGAAATCCACCAGGAAACTGAGCTTGCCGCGAGCGCGTCGCCCGGCTTCGAGGATGCGGAGGCAGCCGCTGACATCCACCGCCAGGGGCTTGGCCAGGAAGACGTGTTTGCCCGCGGCCACGGCCGCTTCGGCCTGCTCGGGGTGGAAGTACGGCGGGCTTTCGATGACCACCGCGTCCAGGCGCGAAGCCACCAGATCGCGGTAGCCGTCCAGGCCGCGATAGAGACGCGGGCCGCTGAGCTTGAGCTTCTGCTGGATGCTTTCCAGCCGGTCCGGAAACGGGTCGTGGAGGGCGACGATGCGCGCGCCCGTGTACTCTTGGAAGAAACCGCCGATATAGGCGCCGCGGCCCCCGCAGCCGATGATGCCGATTTCGATGGCCGAGTTGGCCTGGGTGCGGAAGACGGTCGCCGGTTCGAGGACCAGCAGCCCTGCGGCGCCGAGGAATTGGCGACGAGCCGGTTCTTTCATGCCATGCCTCCGCCGCACGATTCTATCCCAGCCCGGCAGCAGGCGGGCGCAACCGGCGCCAGGCTCGTTGGCAGCGTGATCTCAAAGCTTGAAGAAAATACGGCGCTGGTAGAGCCAGTAGCACAGGTACCACATGACCAGCAGCACGGTGAGGGACTGGGCCACCGGGGCGAACTGGCCGAGCCACTCGTAGCGGAAGGTGAACACGCCCACCGCGCGATCCAGCCAGCCCCGCAGCACCATGTCCACCGAGTAAATGAAGATCGGGTTGGCGCCCACCACGATCAGCGGGAAGGTCCAGGTGCGGTAGCCCTTCACCTCCACCACCCAGTAGAAGAACAGCAGCATCAACAGCACCCAGCCGGCGCTGTACAGCGTAAACGAAGTGGTGCAGATGCGCTTGATGATGGGGTTCCAGGGATGGATCGCCCAGCCGGCCACCAGACAGCCCAATGCCCAGACGCCCAGGATCCGCATCGTCTCGCCATGCCGCCGTCGCGCGCGCAACAGTTGCCCAGCCCACACCCCGAACAGCGTGGTCACCGTGCTGGTGATGAAGTTGATCGTCGCCCAGTAGCCGGGGTTGATCTGACCGAACAAAAAGATGTCCACACGCGCGCCGATGTTGGTGGTCTTCGACATGAAGGGTCCCTCGGTACCGGGGAAAGCGACGAACAGCGCCCAGTGGCCGATCAGAATCAGAGCCGCGATCAGCGCCTGCCAGCGGAAGCGGAGCTGCATGATGAGGTAGCACAGGAAATAAGTGATGCCGATCTGGGCCAGCACGTTGATGAGCTGGAGATGCAGCCGCCCGCGCGAAATGGATATCAGGATCTGGCTCATCAGGATCAGGCGCAAGCTGCGGACCACGACATGGCGGAAGATCTGGCTGCGCGTGGCGCCCTGCTCGATGCGGCGCGCAATGGCCAAGGGCATGGCCGCGCCCACGATGAACATGAAGGCGGGCTGGATCAGGTCCCAGAAGCTGATCCATTCCCACGGCATGTGCTCGAACTGAGCGGCCAGCGGGGCGTAAAACGGGTTGCGTCTGGCCAGCTCGGCCAGCCCGAAGCCGCCTGAGACGAGCATGATCATGATGAAGCCGCGGAAGGCGTCGAGCGCGAGATTGCGATGGGCGACGACCGAAAGATCCACGCCTTTGGCGGTTGCGGAGACTGCTGCGGACTGGGTTGCCATGGAAACCGACTATAGCACTCCCTGACCCTCGCGGCGGCCCTGGCTCAATGAGCCCCGGCGCACACAGCCACGCTCGGCGCCTGGCCAGCAGGGCGGGTCAGCGAGCGCCGGCTCGTGCGGGCAGGGCGCTACTTGCCGAGGCGCGCGACGAAACCGCCACCCGGTGCCAGCGCCACTTCGATCGCGTCGTTGCGCTGGTAAGAGCCCTTTTCCACCATCACCGCGGCGGCATCCTGCGGGTGGTCGCGAACCAGCAGCGCCTGCCAGCTCCCGCTGCCCAGAAAGGACAAGGGCACCCGCACGCGTCGGGCTTCGGGTCCGTTGACGATGGCGACGAACCACAAGCTTCCGCGCCGTCGCGCCAGTCCCGCCACCTCGCCAATTTCCGACAACGGCAGCACGCGCGTTTCGTCCCACACGCTGGGAATGGTCTTGATGAGTTCTACCGCTGGGTTCGTCAGGATGGCCTTGGGGTGAGCGGCGTAGGTCAGCAGCGGTGAGGTGAACACGGCTGCGGTGGCAATCTGGTGCGCCCAAGTGGTATCGTTGCGCCGCGCACCGAAATGGACCGGGGTGTAATCGGCGTGGCCGGCGAGCAAGCGGGTGAAGGGCAACGTGGCGTCATGGCGCGCCCGCGGAATGTTGCGGGCTTCCATCCCGCGCACCGCTTCGCGGGTCAGTTCGTTGGGGAAGGTCCGGGATTCCCCGGTCGGCTTGTTGGCCCCGTGGAAGTTCACCAGAAGCTGGAACTCGGCTGCATCGCGCAGCGACGCCTCGTAAAGCTCCACCACTTCCTTGGCCTCGTGATCGTAAAAATCCAGCTTGACCCCGGCCGCTCCGGCATCGCGCACGAACTGGAAGAACTTCCGCCGCACTGCCGGATCGCGCACTTCCTTGCTGTGTTTCCAGAGCCAGATGCCGACGCCGCGCTCCCGCGAATAGCGGATCACGTCCCGCAGAACCTCGACCGGCCACTTCTGCCAGAAGCCTTCCACCACCTGGTACTCGAAGCCCAGCTCCGAGGCCAGGCGCGAGAATTCCTTGACTCCTTCCGCAGTCGCTTCGCCGCCATCCAGGTAACGCCAGACCGCGCGGCCTGGCTTAATCCAGGGCGTGTTCGGTCCCTGCGGAAAGAGCCTGGGATCGGGTGGGGGTGCGACATTGTGCACGATATCGCAGTTGACCAGACCGTCCAGATCGGCAGCCGCCATCACGATGCGCCAGGGGGTGGTGATCGTGCCCCGCACAGCGGCGGGGCGCGCCAGGCGCTCGATGTCCGGCGCGTAGCGGAGTCGGAAGGGATAGGAGGGCGGGATGCCGTGACCGAGGCGTGCACGCAGCGCGCCGTGACCGTCGGCCTGAAGCCCCATGCCGCTGTAGCCGAGCAGCGCGCCCTCGGTGATGGCGCCGAAGCCCGCGTTGCCCCGCAGGCGGAATGTCACGGGCGGGGCGGCCCACTCCCCGGCCTGCACTTCTTCGATCGCCTTGCGCTTGTGCACGCCCTCGTAGTGGCCCTCGAAGTCGTGGTACCAGAGGACGCTGCCGGCGGGCAGGCGGAAACTCGTGCCTTCGTCGGGTACGCGCGACTCGTCCGGCGACCCGGGGACGATGAAGCGGAACGCGACACCGTCGTCGTAAGCGCGCGCCTCCAGCGTCCAAGTCAGCCCGTTGGCCCGGCGCCGGACCGGGATGCGCACTCCCTCGCAACGATCGCGGGCCACCGAATGCACGCCGTGCCACAGGTATGTTTCGTTGACCCGGTAGCGTTCGGGCGCGCCGACTTCGACGTCGCTAGCCAAGTTGATTCCATCCACCACGATGCCGAGAGGGGAAGGCTCGATGACGGGTTTTCCCCGCAGGGTCACCGCGTAGCCGAGTCGCCTGTCATCGAGCCGCATGAGCCGGAACTGCACGCGTCCCGCCGGGCTCGAGAGCGCCAGGCGATCCGGTGCGTATGCAGCGGGCGCGGCCACCAGGCAGGAGGCCGCGCATGCCATCACGAGCCTGCGCACCGCCGTCACCCTCAGAAGCTGATGCGGAGCGCAAGCTGCTGAATGCGCGGGCTCCGGGCGCTGGTGATCTCGCCGAACCGGGTGTTGATCTGCCGGCCCTGCGCGTCGAAGCGGGCCGTGGTGTCCACCCCGCTGAACTGGGTGTGGTTGAAGGCGTTGTACATCTCCCAGCGGAACTGGAAGCTGAGGCGTTCTTTGACGGGAATGTTCTTGAAGAAGGTCAGATCCCAGTTGTTGGTGCCTGGGCCACGGAAGGCGTAGCGCGTGGCGGCGGCGCCGCTGCCGCGTTCTCCACGGGCAGGCCGGGCGAACACGCTGGTGTCGAAGAAGCGGCTGAAAGTCCGCTGGCTCTTGGGGAGGATTGCCTTCCCCGTCATCACGACCGTGTTGCCGTCGCCGCCACCAGTCAGATCCGCCCCGTCAGCCAGGCTAAGGCTGACGCCCTGGGGTGCCCCGCTGACGAAGGCGCAGATGCCGGAAAATTCCCAGTTATCGAAAACCCACTTGACCACAGGGTTGTCCCACAGCCGGCTAGCCCTGGGTAACTGCCAGACCCAGTTGGCCGTGAGAGTGTGCGTCCGGTCATAACCGGCGGGTCCGTAGTTCCAGTAACGCCACGAATTGTAACTGGCGACCCCGCTGTCGTAACTGTCGCCATAATTCATGGCTTTGGACCACGTCCAGGCAACGCCGAACTGCAACCCGCGGGAGAAATTGCGCTTGGCCTGGGTTTGCAGCGAGTGATAGCTCGAGGTACCCGCAAATTCAAGGTAGGGCAAGCCCGCGTAACCGTAGTACGGCCGGAAGAAGTTGTCGGGCAGCGGGGTCCTGGTGGTTGGATCGGTGTTTTCGGGCAGGAAGCGCGCCCCATAGGGCACGTTATTGATGCCGCGGGTCTGGCCCAGGTGGCGTCCCATGTTGCCTGCGTAGGCCACGTCCAGCACCGTGCTGAAGCCTACGTCTCGCTGGATGCCGAAACTCATCTGGTACAGGGTTAGCACCTTGGCGTGGGCTTCGATCACGCGGTTGAAGCTGGAGGGCGCCAGAAGTCCTGCGCCGCTGAGGAAGGTGTCCACGTGTCCGTAGTACTGGACGGGCTGAGCCTGCAAGGGCGGGTTGAACGACATGTCGCCCATCTGGCCCGAGCGCGGGCGCGCGTTATAAAAGATGCCGGCCCCTGCGCGGATGGCCGTCTTGCCGTCGCCGAAGGGATCGAAAGCGAAACCCAAGCGCGGCGCCAGCAGGACGCCATTGCTGTGCACAAACCCGCGGGGGTAGCCCGGCGTCCCGGCGCGGACCGTGCCGATGTAGGGATCGCCCGAGCCGGGCACGAACAGCCCGATGTAGGCCGCCGGGAAGAGCTCGCCCGTGAGCTGGTTCACGGCCACGCGCGTGTTGCGCGCGTCACGCGCGGGGTAAAACAACAGCGGCGCCCTGGAGCGGTCGTAGCGCGCAGCGTCGAAATTGGCGGCCACGTTCTTTTTCTGGTAAGGCGGGATGTCATAAGTGAAGCGGATGCCGTAGTCCAGGGTGAGCTTACGGTGAACCTTCCAGCTATCCTGGACGTACCACTCCATCACCTTGTTGATGGGCTGGTAATTCACGCGCGCCGTCACCTCGGTATAAGTCTGGAAATAACCGAGCAGCGCGTTGGCGTAGGGGTGATTGGTGTCGAAGGGATTGTTCGCGGTCCGCCCGAAGTTGAAATTACCGGCGAAGTTCGAGCCGTGATGGCGCTGAAGATACTCGGCCAGCTCCCAGTAGATGCCGGCCTTGAAAGTGTGCGGGCCTGCCACCTTGGTCAAGCCGTCGGAGATGCTGAACGCGTTCACGTAGTTGTCCATGGGGAAACGGCCATCGTAGCCGATCGAGGCGGCGCCGGTCACGCCGCCGAAGCTGGCCGCCGGGATCAGGTTGAGAGGGTTGTTCTGCGGGTATTTCTGCCCCAGGCGGATGCCGAGCTTGTCACGCTGCAACCTGGCCAGTTCCGAAGGCGCGATCTGCTGGATTTCGGTCCAGCGGGAAAGGCCGAGGGCCAGCTCGTTGACCAGGGTGGCGCTGGGAAGGTAGGTGAGGTTGAGAGCGAAATTGGGATTGGTCGTGTCGTAGCTTTGCTTGATGCCCCACTGGTTGGAATTGGCCGTGACCGCCACGCCGCGCTGCTTGACAGCCATGGTCAGGCCCCGGAAGTAGGTGCGCCACTTCGCGCTGGGATTGTAATCGAGGCGGAAGACTTCCTGCCGCGCGGGACGGTCCACGGTGTCGGAAACGATGTAGTTGTAATTGCCCCGACTGATGTTGCGGTCGAAGAAATTGGGCAAGGGAAAGACCGAGAGCAGCTTTTGCATGTCGGGGTGGATACGCGCGGGCGGGATCACGTTGCCGGGGAAGGGCTGCCCGCTGAGTGGGTCACGCACTACGATGAGAGCATTGTTCGGTTCGCGGGAGTTGGAGAAATCGCCGCGGCGCTCCTGCTCGGTGGGGAAAGTATAGGTCCGGACGCTGGGTGTGGTGTTGGGCTGGATTTCCTGGGAAAAGAAGAAAAAGAGTTTGTCCCGGTTGCGGTTGAATTTGCCGGGCCAGTACACGGGCCCGCCGAGGTTGTAGCCCAGCGTGTTATAGCGGTACCTAGGCTTGGTCACGCCGTTTCGGTTGTTGAAGAAGTTGTTGGCGTTGAGCATCTCGTGCCGCTTGTACCAGTAGGCGGTGCCGTGGAAGTTCATGGTGCCGCTTTTGCTGGAGACGTTGATGATGGCGCCGGCATTCTTGCCATATTCAGCCTGGTAGTTGCCGAGCAGGACTTTGACTTCGGCGATGGCGTCCAGGTTGAGCATGTTCTCCGTAGTCCCCAGGCCGCGGTTGTTGGCCACCACCCCGTCCAGGTTGATGGCCACGTAATCGGAGCGCACGCCGTGGACGATGGGTGCACTGCTGGTGCCCAGAGTCTGGGCACCCTGGCCATCGGGGTAGGTCACGCCCGGCAGCAGCTTGAGCAGATTCATGAAGTCGCGGCCCGGCGTGGAAAGGTGACTCATCTGCTTGTCATTGAGCACTGCGGAGCGTTCCTGGCTGGCGGTCTGGATCGGTGGAGCCTCCGCGGTGACGGTGATGGACTCCGTCAGGCTGCCCAGCTCCAGGGTCAGTGTCCCCACGGAAAGCCGTTCGAACGCCGTCAGACTGTAGCCCTTCTTCTCCAGCCGCTTGAAGCCCTGCGCGTTGACGGTAACGGCGTAGCGCCCGGGAAGCACGGAAGGAAACACGAAATCGCCCGTGGCGTCGGTGGTAGTCGTGCGGCGCACGCCCGTCAGTTCCTGGGTGAGCCACACCTCAGCTCCGGGGACTGCATGTCCCTGCGGATCCACCACCCGGCCGCTGATGATTCCGGTTGTCGTCTGGGCCAGAGCCAGCTTGGCCGCGAGCAGCGCAAGCGCCCACCAGATCGGTCTGCTTGTCATCTCTAATCGTCCTCCTTGTTGCCTTGCCTGGGCGGCCGTGCAGGCCGCGTTATCAACCCCTGGGGCCGGCGCGCGGGAGCGCCCAACCTGCGACGGCGTGACCTCACCCTGCCACGCCGTCATCCGGATTATAAGGAAACGGGGACCGGCTGTCAAGCCGGCTCGCTGAAAAATCTCCAGTCTTGAGCGTTCACTGTAGCGATAAAGAGACGCCCCTTGACACTTCCGGCAGCAAGGCAGAAGACTGGAATAGGGCCAGCCGCGCTGGTCCCAGGAGGTCCGCCTTGGCGGTGCGCATGAAAGACATAGCGCGCGACCTTGGAGTCTCGGTCATGACCGTCTCCAAGGCTCTGCGCAACCACAGCGACATCAGCGAGGCCACGCGGCGCCGCGTGTTGCAGCGCGCCCGCGAGCTGGGCTACCGGCCCAATTGGGTGGCCCGGAGCCTGGTCTCGGGCCGCACCTATATGGTGGGCATGGTCGTCCCCGACCTGATGCACTCCTTCTTTGCCGAGGTCGCAAGGGGCGCCGCTGCCCGCCTGGAGCCGGCCGGTTACCACATCCTGCTGCTCAACTCGGACGAGGATCCCTCGACCGAGGAGCGGCAGATCGCCGCCCTGCTGGCGCGCAACGTGGACGGGTTGCTCATCGCCTCGGCGCAGCGCAACGGCGCCGCCCGGCTGTTCCGCATGCTCCAAGCCCAGAACGCGCGCTACGTGCTCATTGACCGGATGCCCGCCGGCGCCGTCGCGCATTATGTGGGTTGCCAGGACGAGCGGATCGGCGAGCTGGCCACCGAGCACTTGATCGAGCAAGGCTGCCGGCGCATCGCCCACCTGCGCGGGCCGGACATTCCCACGGGCATCGGCCGCTACCGCGGCTATCGTCAGGCCCTGGCCCGTCACGGCCTCCCGGCCCCTTCGCGGTACGTGGTCCGCGCGCAGCACAACGACGCGGCTGGCTACCAGGCCATGCAACGGTTGTTGAAGCTGGCGCCGCGACCCGACGGCGTCTTCTGTTACAACGACCCGGTCGCCGCAGGCGCCATTCGCGCCATCCTGGAAGCCGGCCTGCGCGTGCCCGAGGATATCGCCGTGATCGGCTCGGGCAACGTGCATTACTCGGATTTGCTCCGCGTGCCCCTTTCCACGGTGGACCAGAACAGCCTGCTCATGGGCCAGCGCGCCGCCGAGTTGTTGCTCGAAATCATCGAAAGCAAGGGGCCGCCCAAGCCGCGCCGTATCATCATCCCGGCCCGGCTCGTGGTGCGTCAGTCCAGCCTGAGGCGCTGTGAGACAGCCGGGCGAGGCCGCGCCGCTCAGGGGTAAATCGTGACGATCACGCGCCGGTAGCGCGTCAGCGGCGGCTGGCCGCGGTCGGTCACCGCCAGCACGATGTGGATGGTTTCGGGCCGAGTGACCTTCGGCGCGATCAAGCGCGTCTCGGGCTGCGTGGCCCCTTCGATTTCCACTAGGCGGCCGCTCGAGTACGTTCCCGGCTCGGGGTAATAGATCCACTGGAAGGTGAGAGGATCGCCATCGGGATCGGAAGAACCCGACGCGCTGAGCCGAACCTGTTCGCCGCTGCGCGCCGCGAGCCGGTCACTGTGGCCCAGCCGGGCCAGCGGCGGATGGTTGGCTTCCCCGCGCGGCTTGACCGTCCAGTCCATGCGCGCCGCGAAGTCGTTCTGATA
The DNA here is from genome assembly GCA_049969115.1 of Bryobacteraceae bacterium. Taxonomy (GTDB): domain Bacteria; phylum Acidobacteriota; class Terriglobia; order Bryobacterales; family Bryobacteraceae; genus DTHT01. The sequence continues at coordinate 9,970 of JBMFPL010000032.1, forward strand.
GGCGGAACGCCACCGCCAGATGGTGGCCTTGTTGCTCTTGTGCCAGTTGCCGTCCACGCCCTGGACTTCGTCCTCGGCGTCGGTCCAGATGGGGCGCGTTTCGGGCTCCAGAAACCACTTGCGCATCCGCGGCAGGTAAAGCTCGTAGCGGCCACCCCAACTGCCCCAGTCGGGACGCTCGGGATCGCTCAGGCCGTTGGCGACCAGATACAGGAACGTCGGGCTGTCGCCCTCCATCTGGTACTGGACCGGCGGGTAAACCGCACCCAGCGGCCCTTTGCTGCGGATGTTGCGCTCCAGCCAGGGGTTGTCCACCAAGCTGAAATCGGGCCCGCTGAAGCGTCTCAGCCGGTCCCCACTGATGCCCGACCAGGTGGCATGATGATAAGCCCCCAGCGCACCGAAACCGGGGCTGACAATGCAGAACAGGGCGGGAAAATTCTTGCGGATCCACGGGCCGCTGTCGTCCTGATCCGAGATCGCGTAAACGCGCAGCCTGGCGACGAAACGGTCTGCGTCCTCAGGCGAGCGCGTCATGCGCACCTTCCACAAGGCCTGCGCCAGCGTGTTCGGGCCGCCCCAGACCAGCACCCAAACCGGGCGCGGATCGTCGCGGTCCACTGTCCGTATGATCAGCTCCGAGCCGGGCGAATCCATGCCCGGCCCGACGGCGCTCATGCCGTAGGCAGGACGGCCCTCGCTCACCACGGATTGCAGGTAGCTTGCCTCCGGGAACCCGAGTTCGTGGCGGAGAAGGTTCTCGCGCACCTTCCCGTAGGCCTCGATCAACTGGCGGATTCTGGGGGCCGCGGTCCGGTCGCGCAAGTGCGTCGAGGTGGTGGCCACCAGGCCTTCCACGTTCCACTGGTTGGAGTAAACGAGGAAGCGAACCAGGGATTGTGTGTCGTCGGGCTCGTTCTCGATGTCGCTCAGTACAATGACCCGCGGTTTTGTTTCGGCCGCGAGGGCCATGCACGCGGCCACCGCCGCCAGCGGCCACCGTTTGCTTCGTTTCACGGCCGGTTCTCCGTTGCGCCTCCCGGCGCCTCAAGCCGCCGCAGCCGCGCGGCGAAGTCCGCCAGGAACTGCTCGCGCCAGCGGCTGACCGTGCGCGCGCCGGCGTGGACTCCCTCGGCCAGGGCCGGATCCTGACTGTCGGTCCACCAGTTCGGCCGCCGCGCCGAAAGCCGCCGGGTCCGCTCCGGCGACGGGGCGACCGCGGTGAACCGTCCGCTCTTGCCCTCGAGGGCGGGGAGGTCGCTGTGAATGACGTAGGGCCACATCTTGGCATCGCGCGGGGAGAAACGGAACCGCAGTCGTCGCCCGTCGTTGAGGACGGGAACGGGTACGCGCCCGTCGAACACGGCCTGCGCCCTGTGGCGCCTCGTCATGCCCTCGGGCAACGGCAGCGCGAACTCCACCAGACCGAAGACCTCGACCTGGTCTGCTTCTATCGTCAGGCGTTCGAAGAACTGGTTGCGTCCCTCCCAGACCCGAACGAAGCTGCCGCCCCGGCTCGGACCCGCGGGGTCGTCCGGGTTGCCGCGCAGCAGGTAGCCCAAGGAAGGGCTGTCGCCCATCTTCAGCCTGCCATCGAGCAGCGAAGCGAAAAACGCGCCCAGCGGGCCGCGCCCGCTGACGTGCGCCCGCACGAAGCCCTCGTTCCTCCATGGGCTCTGCTGGTTGCCACCCACGCACCGGCCACGATAGGTGGAGTTGGCTTCGATCATCCAAAGCTCCGGATGCTGCCGCTCCAGGTAGGCGAAAGCGTTAGCGCCCCACATTTTGTTGGGGCCGCCGATGAAGTACACGCGCAGCTTCGGCAGAATGTCGGGGGCGTCGTGGAGCGCCTGCGCCAGGTCCTCGGGACCGCCCCAGACCAGCACCCAGAGTGGGCGGGGGTCCGGGCGCCGGGCGCATGCGATGATCCACCGCGAGCCTTCGGTGGGCGAAGCGTAGCCCTGCCAGCCGGCAGCCTCGATGGCGCCCTGTTTGACAATGGCCCGGAGCGCCTCGAGCGACGGGTAGCGCGGCGAGTGCGCGCGCAGTCTGGGGTAATCCTTTTCGTAAAGAGCGATGACTTGGAAGATGTGCTCCTTGCGCCGCGGGCCGTAGCGCGAGGAAATCAAACCTTCCAGGTCCAGCACGTCGGCGTACAGCAGCAGGTGGACCATGGACTGGAAGTCGTCCGGGTCCGTGCCGCCGATGTCCGTGGAGACGATCACGCGCGGGCGCTGGCCGGCCAGCGCGCCTGCCTCAGACGTTTGGAGGTTGAGCGCCTGCGCCGCCAGTGCCCAAAACAGGATCGCAGCCTTCACGTTGGCCTGCGCATCGAACCTAGAAACTGAGCCGCGCGTTGAATTGGACAAGGCGCGCGCCGCGCGTGGAAGTGAACCGCCCGAAATTCGCCGAGTCGATCCCGGTCGAGATGCCGGAGAAGTTGGTATGGTTGAGGGAGTTGAACAAATCGCCGCGCACCTGAAGCCGCCAGCGCTCGCCGAACTGGAAGTTCTTGGCCAGAGCTAGATCCAGGTTCCAGTAGCCGAGCGCGCGCAGCGCGTTGCGACCGATGCTGCCCGGGCGTATCGGAGCCCCGCCCCCGCCAATCGGGACCTTGGCGAAGGCGCTGCGATTCAGGTACTGCAAGGTGCTCTCTGCGTCGGGCAGGTAGGGAGATCCGCCCACGTAGTCGGGCCGACTGCTCTCGTAAGTAGTGCTCTGGGTGATGTTGATAGCGGGGCCGGTCTCGGCGGTCAGAATGCCCGAAACCTGCCAGCCGCCCAGAAGCAGCCGGCCCCCGCCAGCGGGACGCCCGGCGAGCCGCGCCAGCGGCAGTTCGTACAGGAAGTCGGTGTGGAAATGGTGCCGGATATCGAAGGGGCTGGGACCTTTGTCGGCGCGCGTGTTCCAGGTGTCCTGGGGCGGGTTAGGCAAGCCAAGATTGGCCGCGTTGGTGTAAGAGATCGTGTGGGCCCAAGTGTAGACAGCGCCCATCTGGAGCCCGGCAGCGAAGCGGCGCCGGAACGTGTTCTGCCAGGCGTTGTAACGCACGCTCTCGCTGGCTTCGTAGTAGCGGAACTCCGAGTACTCAGGGAACGGCCTCAGGCCGGTGATGCGATCCACTTGGTTGATCTTCCGCACGATGTTGGCGTGCACGGCGTGGTTGCCCACATAGGCGCTCTCGAAGGACATGTCGGGCGTGATCTGCCGCGCCACGCTCAGGGTCCATTGCAGGCTGTAAGGTTGCGGGAAGTGCCGGGAAATGACGGTGCCGGCAATGGGACCGCCGCCGCCCTTGACCAGCGGCAGCACCGCCGCGTTCGTAGTCGGGTAAGTGATGCCGTAGCGCTGCGCCTCGAGCTGGCTGAAGACAACCCGATTGGGCTCGTCCAGCGCGTTCTGGACCAGCTCCACGGGGCCGCCGAAGTGATTGTGCGAACTGGTAAACTTGCCGAACCCACCGCGCACCACCAGCTTCGGGGTGGCCGACCAGGCGAAACCGAGCCGGGGCGACAAATCCAGGTAATTGGCGTCATAGATGCTGTCGGGATCCGTGTACGGGCCGATGCCGAAGGGGCCGGTGCGGTTGAACAGCCGCTTGTTCTTCTCCTTGGGCACCGAGAAGTAATCGTAGCGCAGGCCGAGATTCAGCATGAGGCGGTCAGTGACGCGGTAATCGTCCTGCACGAAGTAGCCCAGGATCCAGTTGTAAAGGGTGTAAGGCCTTACGCCGAAGCTGATGGTGATTTGCGTGGGCCGGTTGGCCAGCAAGTCGGCCACGGTGGCGAACCGGAACTCGGGCACGGTCTCGTTGTTGCGGCCGGATGAGTATTTCTGGTACAAGGCGCCGTACTTGATGGAATGCCGGCCGCGGTGCTGTGCGATGACCTCCTCGATACTGAAGTTGGTACCCAGATTCTCCATCAACTCGCCCGAGTTGCTGAACCCGAGATTGCCCACGATGGCGCTCACCCCCAGCGAGTAAATGTGATCCAGGCGCACCCGTTCGAACCGGTTATAACCGTAGCGCGTCTCGGCGCTCCAGCTTGCAGACGAATGGATGTAGTTTACCACGCCCTTTTTGTCCTTGACGTCGAAGGTGCGCGGGTTGGCGGGCGAAACGCGCGGGGTGAACTGGAAGGGCCAGTCCTGGGTGAACCGGACGGAAAGCAAGTCGGTGTCGGTAAGACTGTAATCGGTGCGGACACTGTAATGGTCGTTGTCTTCCTTGCTGGACGCCGCACTCTGGTAGAAGCCGGTCACGGCGCCGGGCGAGTAAGTGGTATTGGGCAGCGGGAACGTGCCGAAGAAAGCCTTGGTTGCAGGCTGGGCCGCGATCACCATCTCGCGGAACTCTTTGGTAGGCACGTTGCCGCTCACCACCGCGAAGGCGCGGGAGCGGTAACCTTCGTAGACGCCGAAAAAGAAGAGCTTGTTGCGAACGATGGGACCGCCTAGCGAGCCGCCGAACTGGTTGAAGGTCAGCGGTGCGCGGGAAGTCAGGAACTGGTTCCGCGCGGCGAAGTCCTCCACCCGGTTGTTTTCGAACAGCGACCCGTGAAACTCGTTGGTGCCGCTCTTGGTGATCACGTTGACGTTGCCGGACATGGTGGGGCCGGTTTCGGCCGGGGCGATACCACTAACCACCGAGACCTCGCGGATGGCTTCCAGGCTCACCGCCTTGATGTAGCCGAGCGAAGTGAGGGTTTCCGACTCACCGCTCCCGCTGGCGCTGGCCCCGTCCACGGTGAAGCGGAAGCCGTCCGGGGGCAGCCCGTTCATGGCTACCGCGTTGTTGCTCACCACCAAGCCAGCGCCCAGTTGCAACAGCGTGGTCCAGTCGCGATTCATGGTGGGCAACTCCTGGATGCGCAGGGTTGCCACCAGGTGGTCCTGTTGGGCGCTGGCTGTGTTGATGACGGGGGTCTCCGCGGTCACCGTCACGGACTCCGTCAATTGACCCAACTCCAGGGGGAAGCGGAGGCGCACCCTCTGGCCGGCCACCAGCTCCAGCCCTGTGGTGCGCTTTTCCTTGAAGCCCGCGGCGCGCACCACGATGGTGTAGCGGCCGGGCGGCAGGAAGGTAAGCGTGAACTCGCCTGCGGCGTCGGCCGTCGTGTTCCAGACACCGCCGGTCTGTTCGTTGGTGGCGGTCACTTCGGCCTGGGCCACGGAAGCGCCGGAAGGATCGGTGACCGTGCCGAAAATGGTTGCCGTGTTAACTTGCGCAGCCACCGGCAGGCTGCAAAGAGTCGAGGCGAGCGCGATCAAGCCGTGGTTCAAAAAGGAACGCATGTCGTGACCTCCCTTGGTGCCGGGTGGCGAGGCCGGCGCTGGATCTGGCGGCCGGCGGTCCGGTTCACGGCCCCAGGCTAGCACAGGGGGCGGAAGGGATGCAAGTTAAAAGTGGTGTTGCATAAATATGCAAACTGCCTCAGGCGTTCGAGTACGTGATCAAGCCCAGCCCCGCCACATAGCACAGGAACATCCACGCCAACAGGCGGTTGGCGCCCGCCGGCGCTTGCGCAAACTCCTTCCACACCAGCACGCCCCAAAGAATCGCCACTACCGGCGCCGCGTTGCTCAGTGCGTAGGACACCGCCGGACCCGCCGTCCCTACCGCCAGAAAGCTGGCCGTCAGTCCCAGCCCCCAGATCGCTTCCCCCGCCAGCCCGGTCAGGTGCGTCTTCAGGTCGCCCCGCCAGTAATCGGCCATGCTCACTGGCAGTCCCTCCACCGGTTTGCGCATGAAGAACGGGTGAGACAACAACGTGGTGAGAAACGCGCCCAGAGAAAACAAGAATGCGGCCGTCAGCGGCCTCAGATCGCCCGCACCCCCGGAGACGAACGCCGGGTCAATGGCCCTGACGACCAGACCATAAAAGAAAGCGATCAGCAGGCCGGCGCCCGCCGAAAGCAGGATGCCCCTGGTGCCGCTCTTTTTCACCGCTCCCGCCAGGCGCCGGTAAGCGGCCATGCTGAGCAGGATGGCGGCCACAATCACTGCCACGCCGGCAAACAGCACC
>JBMFPL010000033.1:0-15950 GCA_049969115.1 Bryobacteraceae bacterium
GCTCATCGCCAAGGCCATCCACGCCAACTCCCCGCGCGCCGATCAGATGTTCATCGCGGTGAATTCGGGTTCCTTGCCGCCCGAACTGCTCGAGTCCACTTTGTTCGGCCACGTCAAAGGCTCCTTCACCGGCGCCATTGCCTCGCGCAAAGGTTACTTCGAGATCGCCAACCACGGCACCATTTTCTTCGATGAAATCGGCACCATCAGCCTAGAAACCCAGGCCAAGTTACTTCGCGTGATCCAGGAAAAGGAATTCATGCCGCTGGGCTCGGGCGAAGTTATCCGGGTGGACGTGCGTATCCTGGCTGCCACTAACTCCGACTTGTCCAAGCTGGTCCAGGAAGGGCGTTTTCGCGAAGATCTCTACTACCGCCTCAATGTCATCAACATCGCGCTGCCCCCGCTCAGGGAGCGCCGCGAAGATATACCCGCGCTGATCGAGCATTTCTTCAACAAATACTGCCAGGAAAACGACAAGTTTCTTGATTCCGAAGGGCGCAGCATCCTCCGCTTCGATGCCGAAGCCATGCAGATCCTGATGGATTACTCCTGGCCGGGCAACGTGCGCGAGCTGGAGAACGTCGTGGAGCGGGCGGTGGTGCTGGCTACGCAGCCGGTGGTTACCGCCGAGGTCCTGCCGGATTACCTGCTCCAGCAAAGCGGCATGCGCATCCGCCGCGACGCCTCCGGCCGCCTGCCGCCCGATGCCTCGCTCTTTGAAATGGTGGCCGACTACGAGCGCCGCGTGATCATCGAGTATCTGGAAAAAGCCAACTGGAGCCAGACTCAGGCCGCCGAGATGCTGCGCATCCCGCTGTCCACGCTCAACCAGAAGATCAAGCGGCTCCAGATCGAGATTCCCAAACGCTCGGAGGCCCGCGCCGAGCGGGGCTGAACTCTCGCCAGGCAGCTTGCGCAGGGGCATGATGCCCTTGCATCGCTGCGCCGGGTACCGGGCTGGGGTCACTCCTCCCGCCACTCGCAGCCCGGGCGTTGCGCTAAGCTAACTTCTCGCGAGTGAGCGGAGCGCTGCCGACAGGCAGGATCGGTTTTCGTCCGGAGTTTCTCGACTTCCGGCGCGGCATCCGCGTGGGCCGGCTCGAGGAACACGAACGCATCACCCGCATCGTCAAGCGAGCGCTCGAGGCGCGCTACGGCCAGCCCTTCGTCACCGAGAAGTGGGGACGGGGAGTTTATTGGCGATGGATCGGCTGGCTGCCGCTGGCCAACCGCAGCGCCAAGCCCGTTTCCAGCCATACCAGCTTCGGCTCGGCGAAGTTTTTCATTTCGCTGGACACCGAAGAAAGGCTGCTCGCCTGTGGAATGCAGGTCGAGCGGGGTTATCTCCGGCCCCCGCCAGGCAACAGCGCGTGCCGCCTGCAACCCGATTGGGACTGGCACCGGCTGATCGCCGAGCTCAAAGCTCGCGGCGCTTTGGAACGCGAACTGCGCCGTCTGCTGGGTGAGGGTTTCCGGATTTTCGCCGGCGGCTGGGAGCGCGGTTCCCTGGATTGTGGCGCGCGAGACTACCCGGGTGCTGCAACTTTGCGGCAGGTTTTGGAGGCAGCGCCCAAGAGCCACTGGGCTGGTTTTCAGCTTTACTACCCGATGAGCGAGGACGAAGTCCGCCAGGCCAGCGGCCCGGACCTGGTGGATTCGATGCTGGCCGTTTTCGACGAAACGGTGCCCGTGATGAATCGCCTGATGCAAGTCCGCCTGGTGGCGCGGACGGCGGTAAAATGAGGGCGGCGCGAGCGGCGCTAAAATGAGAGAGGACGACGAATCGGGGCGTGGCGCAGCCTGGTAGCGCACCTGCCTTGGGCGCAGGGGGTCGGCAGTTCGAATCTGCCCGCCCCGACCATGTGCCGCCGATCGTTTCTTTCCTTCGAGCTGCCCCGAAGATGCAAGGGCGGCCACGGGCCGCGGCCCGACTGGGTGGCGTCATGGCGTCCGCACTACCTCCTCGGTCTCAAGCCGGCCAGGCCGTGGCCGAGCGCCCCGGCGCCCCTGCGTCTGCTAGCCCCACCTGCCGGGCTGCTACCCAGCCAAGGTATCATCGCCCATCTCGCCCCACTTGGGGCCCAGGCCGGCCTGGAGGTCGGCTACGTCCGATTGTCGAGCTCTCGCCGACCGTTCCGCCCCTCCATCCAAACGGCCCCGTTGCAAACTAGGCGGCAAGCCCACGATGTCCACCCCACGTACGCGATGTACGACTCGAGCAGGGTTCGACCCGCCCTTCACTACCCGCCCCCAATTTCCGCTTCACGGCTGCCGCAGCCCTGCGTAATGCGCCAGTGCACTCGCGAGGCTTGCGCGTTCCGGGCGCCGCCAGCGAGGGATTGCGCTAGAATAAGGCGGTCCCCGTTCTCCTCCTGGCGCCCGTGACGAGCCCGCAGCCCGCCACGCGCCAGCGAGCAGGACGCAAGGCCAAACGCAGGGAGGTTGCCATGGGGCTGTTCGGCTCGAAAGGTTCCGCGCCGCCCGTCTTCTACACGATCAGCGGGGAGGAAATGGCTCAGATCGTGCGCGAGGAAGGTTACGTGCCCGAACTAGACCACGACTCGCACGGCGATCCCTTGATCCGCTTCCGGGTGGAAGGTTACAACTGCCTGCTGTTTTTCTACGGCGTCGAGGACGGCCGCGCCATGAGCCTGCAATTCCGGGCCGCTTTCCGCGAGCAGGCACCGCTGGAAAAGGTCAACGAGTGGAACCGCCGCAAGCGTTTCCTCAAGGTCTACCTGGACGAGGACGGCGACATCAACATAGACATGGATGTGGACCTGGAAGGTGGCGTGACGCGGGCGTACCTTGCTGAGCGGCTGCGGACTTGGCGCGCAGCATTCCTGACCTGCGTGCGATTCCTGGCCGACTGATCGGCGCGGCGCGATCCTGTGCCGGTCTGCTCCGCCCGGCTATAATTGCGGAAAGCGCGCGAGGGATATTCCATGAGCCAAGAGCTTTCCCGTCGCCAGTTTTCGCGGCTGCTGGCCACGGAGACAGTAGCCGTCGGTGCCGGGTGGAGCGCCACGGGCCTGCCCACGCGCCCGCTGGGAAAGATCGGCTTCCAGGCTTCCATCGTGGGCCTCGGGGCGCAGCGCATTGCTGACCAGCCCATGGAGCAGGCGGTAGTGGACCGGTTGATCGGCGAAGCGCTGGACAACGGCGTCAACTACATTGACACCGCCCGCGGCTACGGCGACTCCGAGGACAAGCTGGGGCGCGCCCTCGCCGGCAACCGCCACAAGGTCTTCCTAGTCACCAAGACCCGTTCCGCCACTCGCGATGCCGCCATGCGAGATCTGGAAGAAAGCCTGCGGCGCCTGCGCACCGATTGCGTGGATTGCGTCCATATCCACAATATCGCGCGGGACGACCGCTTCTCCGACTTGGAGGCTGCGCTGTCCGAAAAGGGCGTGCTGGGCGCGTTGCTCGAGGCGAAAAAGAAGGGCATGACCCGGCGTATCGGTTGCACGGCGCATCTGAGGCCGGGGCGCGTGCTGCCAGTGTTCGCCACTGGGGCCATCGAGCTGTTCATGTGCAACATCAACTTCGTGGAACGGCACCTGTACAACTTCGAGGAGCGGGTGCTGCCGCAAGCCGTCCAGCGGGCATCGGGGTGGCCGCGATGAAGGTTCTGGGCGGGCCGGAGAAGGGGCCGCGCCCCAAGCTGGCCTCGCCAGAGGACTACCGCGACACGCTGCGCTACGTGTGGAGCGTGCCGGGCGTGGCGGTGGCGGTGATAGGGATTCGCAGCATCGAGGAGCTCAGGCAGGCGCTGGCGGCTGCCCGGAAATTCCAGCCCCCAAGCCGTGAGGAGATGGCTGCGATCCTGGGCAGGGGCAAGGCGCTGGCGGCCCAGTGGGGCCTGTTGCGCGGACCAGTGGATTGATCGCTGCGGCGGCACCGTGCGGCCGCAAGGCCGAGGCGTCACCAGGACGAGGGTAACAAAAAAGCGCCCCCGCCCTGGGGTTTGGCAGGGGCGCCCGGGATTGCGGAGGGAAGGGGACGAGGGTTTACGGGGTCTTCTTCTCTTCCTTCTTTTCCTCTTCGGTCTTCTTCTTCTTCTTGGAGGACTTCTTCTTGGTTTCCTGCTTGGTCTGCTCCTGAGTGCCAGACGGCGCCTGCGCGACCAGCGGTAAGCTCAGACCGCCCGCGATCAGAGCCACGAGCAACTTCTTCATAACTCAACCTCCTTTGCCGGATGGAATCATCCGTGACACTTCTATCGTGCCTGAGGCCCAGCTTGGAGGCCATCGCCCGGCTAGGCTAATTCCGGAAACCTCCTTGGGGGATGGCCAACCCCGGGGGCTCGCCCCGGCAGGGGATAGGCGGCTAACCCACTGGGGCGATAGTTTTCGTCCGGTTCAGGCGTCACAATAATAAAAGGGAGGCGTGTTGTTCTCCGCCCGCGAGGTAACGCCGCGAACCATCTTCCGGGTCTTGCTCGGCGGCTTTTTGCTCGTAATCGCGCTGCTGATGACGGCTGGCTTCGTTGCGGTGGAGAACATCCGCTCGATCCGCGACAGCGCGGACCGTCTGGCGAGCCAGGAGCTGGTCGCCACGCGACTTTTGGAGGACGTGCAGCGCGAGCAGGCGGCCTTGAGCGCCGTGTTTCGCAAGCTTTCGCGCGGGCCGGAGCTGGAAGACCGCGAGAAGATCCTGGCCGAGCTGGACGAGGCCGACGACCGGCTGGAGGAGATCAGCGCCTGGGTTGCTGGCACACCGGAGGAACCCCTGTGGAACGAACTGAAGCGCGCCTCCAATGCCTTTTCCGCGGAAGCCCGCCGGTTGCTGAACCAGGAATCGCCCTCCACCCTTCTTTCGCGCGACCTTTTCCGACGGCACGAGGAGGCCCTGGCGCTGGTCGCGCGGCTGGCGGCGGCCAGTTACGCGAAAGCCGCCAACGCCAAGCAACAGATCCACCAGCGGTCACGGGAGCTTCTGTGGAATTCGGTGGCCTTGCTCGGCAGCTCCCTGCTGCTCGCCTTGGGATGCGCAGCCCTTACGGTCCGGCTGGCCACCGGCATGTTGCGCAAAATGGAGGCGCAGGCCACTGAACTGAGCCGCGTCTCCTGGCACCTGCTGGAGAACCAGGAGACGGTGGCGCGCCGCTTCTCGCACGAGTTGCACGACGAACTCGGCCAGTCGCTCACGGCGGTGAAGGCGAACCTGCTGGCGCTGCGGACGCAGCGGGGAATCAACGGACGGGTAGAGGATTGCGTGAAGGCGGTGGATCGCGCCATCCAGAACGTGCGCGAACTGTCCCAACTACTGCACCCCACCATTCTGGACGACTTCGGCCTGGACGCTGGCCTGCGGTGGCTGGCCGAGGGCTTCATGCAGCGCACCGGCATCGAAGTCGAGTACCAGTCGGATTTCAAGGGGCGCCTGCCGGAGGAAATCGAAACGCACCTGTTCCGCATCTGCCAGGAAGCGCTGACCAACGTCGCGCGTCATTCCGGCGCTAGCAAGGTGCGGATCCAGTTGTGCCGGCTGGGAGACGAAGTGCGCGTCAGCGTCGCCGATAACGGGCGTGGCCTCCCTGCCGACGGCTCGGCGATGCGCGAGGGCCTGGGCCTGATCGGCATGCGAGCCCGCGCGCGTAGCGCGGGGGGCGAGGTCCGCTTTTCCAACCAGTCCGGAGGCGGCCTGAAAATCGAGGTACGGGTGCCAGCGCGGGATGTCCCTCATGAGCAGGAAAAAGATTCGGGTGTTGCTCGCCGATGACCACGCCCTGGTGCGACAGGGTTTCCGCATGATCCTCTCCGCCCAGCCGGATATCGAGATCGTCGGCGAGGCAGGCACCGGCCGCGAAACCATCGAACTGGCCGAAAAATTGCGACCCGACGTGGTCGTGATGGACGTGGCCATGCCGGAGATGAACGGCATCGAAGCCACCCGGCGGCTGGCTACCTTGGCGCCTCGTACCCGCGTGCTGGCGCTGAGCATGTACAAGGATTCGGTCTATGTGCGGGAAATCCTGCGCGCCGGCGCCCGCGGCTACCTGCTCAAGGACGCTTTCGACCGTGACCTGGTGGCCGCCGTGCGCGCGGTGGCGGCTGGCGAGGGCTATCTCAGCCCGGCCGTTTCCGAGGCCGTCCTCAGCGACTACCGCCGGCACGTCAGCGACCCCCTGGATCTGTTGACTAGCCGCGAACGCGAAGTCCTGCAACTGATCGCGGAGGGCAAGACCAACAAGGAGATCGCCGCTGCCCTGAACCTGAGCGTTTATACGGTGGACGCCCACCGCGGGCGCATCATGGAGAAGCTCAACGTCCACAGCGTCAGCGAGCTGGTGCGGTTCGCCGTGCGGGCGGGCCTGGTGGACTGATCTCCCAATCCAGCCGTTATAGCCGCACACCCGAACAGCCGATGTGTACAAAGGGTCGAAGGCCGGCTGCCCATGTTCATCAGTCTGAAGCGGTATCTGACGGGGGCCGATCAGGAACTGGCCGACTCCTTGCTGCGCATGACCCGCCTGCTGCTCGAAGCCATTCGCTTGCATGCAGTGGTGGGTGATCCGGCCGACTACGAGAAGTTCCAGAAAGACATGGGACGGCTGCTGGCCGAGCTCGAGCAGGAATTCTCGCCGCAACAAGTACTGGTGGTGGCGGGAGCCGCAGCCAAGACGCTGGAAGACTACAACCAGCGCACCACACGCTTCGTGCGCATGCAGACCGCCGAGCTGCACGGGATGCTGGCGATGCTGGCGGAAACGGTGGCTTCGATTTCAGCCGCTTCCGAGCGCACCGTCACCAGGCTCCAGAACGTCGAAAAGCAACTGGAGCGGGCCACCATGCTGGATGATATCCGCAGTCTGAAAGCGAGGTTGTCGGAATGCCTGCTCGCAGTCAGGGAAGAAAGCCAGCGGCAGCGAGAAGAAATGGCCCGGACCATCAGCCAGCTGCGCAGCGAGATCCAGCGGGCGCAACAGCGGCAGGCGTCCCCGGCGGAAGCCAAACCAGCCTCCCCGCGCGACGGCCTGGGCAGGGCCGAAGCCGAGGAGGCGCTGGCGCGCGTCCTGGAGGAAGGCAGCCACGCTTTCGTCGCGGTTTACGTAGTCGCGAGAGCGGAACTGATCAGGGGGCGCTTCGGTCCCAACGCCGCCGAGCAGGTGGTGCAGTTTTTCCGGCATCACCTTGCCGCGGGCCTGCTCTCCTCGGACAAGGTCTTCCGCTGGGGACCGGCCAGCTTTGTGGTGATCATGGAGCGGCGAGGCTCGCTGGATGAAGTCAGGGAGGAAGCGGAGCGGGTGGCGTCGGTGCGGCTGGAAAAGACGATCCAGGTGGGATCGCGGACCGCCCTGCTGCCTGTCACCAGCCGGTGCGCGGTGATCCCGGTCTTCCAGTACCCGTCCCTCCGGCTTCTGCTCGAGCAGATCGATGCTGCCGCCTCGCGGGCAGGAGTGGCTGCCTCCTGACCCGCGCTGGTCCGGCTCCCCCTGTTTCCAGGCGACAGTCGGGCGGGTTTGGCCTCGCGCCTCAGCTAAACGGGCCCCGTTCACCGGGTGGAGGCGGCGGGAACTCGAGCGGGCATCCTTCCTTTCCCGCCTGTTCGCGAAACCCTGCCAGCAAGCGACGGTAGGTGGTGGGTAGGTCTTCAGGCAACACCCGGGTCTCGCCGATGGTGGTCAGGAAGTTGGAATCGGCCGGCCAGCGCGGCACCACGTGCATGTGAATGTGGCCGGCCACGCCTGCCCCGGCGCACTCGCCGATGTTCATGCCGATATTGAATCCCCTGGCGCGGTAAACCGCACGCAAGACGCCCTCCGCTAGGCGGGTGAGCCGCATCATTTCTTCCAACGTCTCGCGCTCGGCATCCGTGAGGGTGGCGACATGCTGATAGGGCACGATCATGAGATGGCCGGTTGTGTAAGGGTAAAGGTTAAGCAGGATGTAATTCAGCCGGCCGCGGGCGACAACGAAGTTGTCGTGATCGCGGTACTCGGCGGCCTTCACGCAGAAAATGCACTCGGCGGGCGCCTCGCGGCTCACGTACTGGTAGCGCCAGGGGCTCCACAGCCGGTCCATGGGATGCTGTCTCCAGCGGGGGAGAGGACAGGGTTAGCCGAGCCCGGTCACTGGGCGGGGGCCGCCGGCTCCTCCGCCGGGGCGGCAGCTTCGGGCGGCTTGCCTGCCCCGTTGACCAGATCCTTGAGCTCCTTGCTGGGCTTGAAGTACGGAATGCGCTTGGCGGGGACCTCCACGCGCGCGCCGGTCTTGGGGTTGCGGCCGATTCGTGCCTTGCGCTGGCGCGTGCGGAAGCTGCCGAAGCCCCGGATTTCGATCTTGTCGCCCTCACGCAAGGCCCGCACAATACTTTCGAAAATTGTTTCGACGATGACCTCCGATTCCTTGCGGCTCATTTCTACGACCCGCGAGACCTCTTCGATCAGTTCCGCCTTGGTCATAGCCTCTGCGTCCTTTCTGCTGGGAAATTGCACAGCTCCGCCCTGCGCCCGATTGCCAGGGCCCAGCTCATCGCGCCTCGCCCTGGCTCTTGAGGTTCATGACCTCCTCGATCGTCATCGTGGCGCTCGCCGCCTGCCGCTGGTACTCCATCAGCCGGCTGCGTTCTTCATCGGCGCTGAGCGCGCGAATGCTCAGACCGATCCTCTTTTCGGCTTCGCTCAGCCGGATGATCTTGAAGTCGTACTCCCTGCCGATCTCAAGCGCTGGCTCACCCTTGGGCCGCTGGCTGGCCCCCGGGATTTCCGAATTGTGGCACAGCCCTTCCACTCCCTCGGCCAGCTCGACGAACACCCCGAAATTGGCGGCGCGGGTAACGCGGCCGCGCACCACGTCACCCACCTGATGGGAGCGGAAGAATGTTTCCCAGGCATCGGGCTGCAACTGTTTGATGCCAAGCGAAAGCCTGCGATTGGCCCCGTCAATGCGCAGCACTACAGCCTGCACGGTCTGGCCCTTCTTGAGCACCTCGGAAGGATGCTTGATGCGCTTGCTCCAGGAAAGATCCGAGATATGCACCAAGCCGTCAATGCCCTCTTCGATCTCTACGAAGGCGCCGAAATCGGTGAGCTTGCGCACCCGGCCCTCCACCACGGAGCCGACGCTGTAGCGCTGCTCGATGGTGGTCCAGGGATCGGGCTCCAGTTGCTTGATGCCCAGAGAAATGCGACGTTCACCAGGCTGGACCGACAACACCACGGCCTGGACCTGGTCGCCCACCTTGACCACCTTGGAAGGATGCTTGAGCCGGCGCGACCAGGTCATTTCGGTAATGTGAATCAACCCCTCGATGCCCGGCTCCAGCTCGACAAAAGCACCATAGTCGGTGATGCTCACTACCCTGCCTACCACTCGCGAGCCGACCGGGTAACGCTCGGCTGCCGTCTCCCAGGGATCAGGCAGCAGTTGCTTGAGGCCCAGCGAAATGCGCTCTTTCTCCCGGTCCACCTTGAGGACCTTGACCGTGATCTCGTCGCCCACGTTGAGCAGCTCGGAAGGATGGCTGATCCGGCCGTAGGACATGTCGCTGACGTGGAGCAGGCCGTCCAGCCCGCCCAGATCCACAAAGGCTCCGTAGTCGGTGAGGCTTTTCACCGTGCCGGTGACCACGGCGCCTTCCTCCAACGCTTCCAAAATGGCGGCTTTGCGCGCGTTGATCTCATCCTCGATGGCCAGCTTGCGGGAAACCACCACGTTGCCGCGGCGCCGGTTGAGTTTGATCACGCGCACCGGCACGTACTGGCCGATGAGGGATTCCAGGTTGTGAACCGGGCGGATGTCAATCTGCGAGGCCGGCATGAAAGCTTTGACGCCCACGTCCACTGTCAGGCCGCCTTTGGTGCGACCCACCACCAGTGCCGAAACCAGCAATTGCTCGCGATAGGCTTTCTCCAGGTTCTCCCAGGCCCGGACGCGGACGGCTTTCTCGTGTGAGAGCAGAATGTAGCCGTCCACTTCAACTCCGCCTCGGTCCACCATGACGTCCACCACCTCGCCCGGCTGGACGGTGACGGAGCCATCGGGCTGCCGGAACTGTTCGATGGGGACCAGGCCTTCGGTTTTGTAGCCGAAATCAACGATGACTTCCTTGTCGGTGACCTTCAGGACGCGCCCTTCGAAGATCTCGCCTTGGGCTGGCGGGGCGAAGTGACCGTAGTCCTCGAGCAACTCCTCGTAGTCTTCTTCGCCGCCCGTGGGCGCTTGCGCGTTGGGGCGTACGTCATCCTGATCGCGGGCCATCGACAATTCTCCGCCGGAAGCCAGCGGCATGACCGTCGGCGACGGTTGGGGGGAGCGGGGGCAATCCCCTCTGGTTCAGCTTACCATGGGGAGAAGCGCCCTGACCGGAGGTTGACCCGCTCGACCAACCGTAGCCCTTGACAGACAAGCCGTTGGTGGTGCAATACTTCCCAAATCTTAGGCCGACCGCAACCCGGTTGTCAACCGCGGCCAGCCGGCCCCCCTGCCCGGCCGCTCCCTGCACACGCGCACAGCCCCAGGCCAGAACCGAGATCTCGCCCGCGCTAGCGGTTTGACACCCCGCCGCAGCTCGGTTACTTTGTCCTTATGAGCCTTTCGCGCAGGGATTTCCTGGCCGGCGCCGCCGGCGCGCTGGCGGCGCCCGCAGCCCCCAAACTGCCGGTTCGCACCCTCGGACGCACTGGCGTTCGCGTCTCGATCTTGGCCTTCGGCTGCGGCAGCCGCTTCATGATGTACAAGGAGGAGGAAAAGGCCGTCGCCGCCATCCATCGCGCGCTCGAGCTGGGCATCACTTACTTCGATACCGCTGCCTCGTACGGAAAGGGCGTCAGCGAAGAGTGGGTCGGAAAGGCCCTCGGCGGCCGCACCGACGTCTTCCTGGTCACCAAGGTCAGCGAGCGCAAAGCCGACCAGGCCATGCGCACCATCGAGTCGAGCCTCAAGAAACTGCGCCGCAATCCGGACCTCATCCACATCCACGCCCTCGCCGGCCGGGAAGATCTGGCGGCCATCGAGGCCAAAGACGGGGTCCTCCAGCTCCTTTACAAGTTGCGCGACCAAAAAGTGTGCCGGTTCGTCGGCGTGACCTGCCACGCCGATCCGGTCGCCCTGAAGACTATGCTGGAGCGGCACGAGCTGGATTGCGTGCAGATGGCTCTCAACGCGGCCATGGCCTCCATGGCCGAGGGCCGGGGGCCAGGCTATTCGCCCGAAAGCCGTCGCGGCCTTACCTTTGAAGAGCTGGCCCTGCCTGTGGCCCTCGAGAAGAAGATGGGCGTCACCGCGATGAAAGTTTTCGCGCAGGACAAACTCTCTGGCTTGGCCCCGCCCGAAATGCTCATCCGCTATGCCCTGTCTCTGCCGGTGGCGGCCGCGGTGATCGGCATGCCGCGACTCGAACATCTGGAGGCCAACGCCAGGCTCGCACAGAGCTTCGAGCCCCTACCGCCCGCCGAGATGCAGCGCTTGCGACAGCAGCTCAGCGCTCAGCGGGCCGCCTTGCTAGGCTTCTTCCGCCATCATGCCGACGCTTGACCCGCCTGGCCGAGCCCGTGGCGCTTGACAGGGAACCTGCTCGCGCGTCAGACTTTGAGAGTTGCCCGTTCTTGATTCCCGCAGCCATCGTGTAGCCTGGGCGCTGGCCTGCCTCGGCGTTCTGGCGCTGACCAGCGCGATCGCGCAGGAGTCTCCGCCGCCGCAGCCGGAGTATGCAGGGCCTTCCATCCTGAGCCGCGGCCGCATCCCCGCCCGCGGATCTTCCGGCGAGCTTCTCAGCTTGCGCCCCTACGCCAGCATCGCGGGGGTCTACGACACCGGCCTCACCGGGCTGCTTACCGACGAGACCGGCCGCCTGCCGAAGGAGGACGGCTATGGCGTGATGGCTTCCTTCGGTGCGCTGGGCTACCACAACTGGCGCCGCACCGCGTTGGGTCTCAGTTACGACGGCCAGGCGCGGCATTACACACGCCGGTCTTACTATGACGGCCTCGATCAATCGCTTGCCCTGTCCCTCTCGCACCAGATTTCGCGGCGCCTGCGCTTGGAGCTGGAGGAGGACGCCGCCAGCCGCCGCGGCGGTTTCCTCGGCTTGGCCGGCCACAGCTTTTACAACCAGCAGTTCGAGGACCTATCGCAGGACATCCTCTTCGACAACCGGGTTCACATCCTCTCCAGCACCGCGCGCCTCGTCTACCAGAAATCGCCTCGCTTGTCCTTCGGCATGGCTGGCGCAGGTTTCCTCGCCGAACCCCACTCGCGCGCGCTCGTGCGGGCGCGGGGTGTGACCACCACGGGCGACGTGGCATGGCGCGTCAGCCGTTTCCAGACCACGGGCGTAGCTTACTCTTTCGCCCATTACTGGTTTCCCGGCGCCTTCGGCGAGGCTTTCATCCACGGCGTCATGTACCAGTGGGCCGACCAGCTTTCCCGTTCCTGGACCCTGGCCCTGGGCGGAGGCGGCTACCGCGTCGAAACCACTCGCCTGCGCCAGGTCCAGATCGATCCCGTCATCGCCGCCATCATCGGCCAGCGCACCGGGATCGAGGTCTTCCACCGCATCCTTTACATCCCGGGTGGGGAAGCCAGCCTGGTGTACCGTTTCCGCCGCGGCCATTTCTCGGCGGATTACCGCCGCAGCGTTTCGCCCGGCAATAACCTCTACCTCACCTCGGCCCGTGAAAGCGCGGGCCTTTCCGCCGGTTACACCGGGACCCGCCGCCTTCACCTTTCCGCCAGCGCCGGTTACTCACGGCTTTCCAGCCTGGCACAAACCATCGGGCGCTACCGCAGTTACCAGGCCGGCGCCGGCATGACTTACCGGTTGTCCGGTCCATTGTCTCTTTTCGCGCGCATTGACGGGCGAAAGTATAACCTGCGCGGCACCGGGTTCGGCCGCATTTACTACCGCACTACGCTGGGACTTACTTTCAGCCCCGGCGATATCCCGCTGTCCCTCTGGTAAATGGGAGTGAATACTGCCCCGACAGCACGAATCCTCATCGTAGATGACGAACCTTCCCTGCTCGCGTTGATGGAGCAGCTCCTCACCCGTCTCGGCTACCGGGTCGAGGCTTTCTCTTCCGCCGAGCAGGCCCTCGAACGCTTCGAAGCTGATCCTGCGCGCTATTCGCTGCTCGTGGCGGACTTCAGTTTGCCCGGCATCTCAGGCCTGCCCGTGATCCTCACGCTGCTCGAGCGCAATCCCCGGCTCCGCGTGCTGATTTGCACCGGTGCGCCCTTCGATATTTCTGCCATCCCCGAACCGCTCCGGGCTCGCGCCGGCTACCTCCAGAAACCCTTCGCGCCACCGGCCCTGGCCGACTCCATCAAACGGCTGCTCGAGCCCCACAATCAGAGCCTGGAAACCGCCTGCTGAGACCTGCGCGGCGCCTGCCCGTGGGAGCCTACCACTCGGTCTCGGCCTCGTGTTCCAGCCCGGCCCGGTCCAGCACCACGACCTTGCGCCGCTCAATCTGAAGCAGTCCTTCGGCTTGAAAGCGACTCAGATTCCTCGAGACCACCTCGCGCACCGTGCCGAGTCGGGCCGCGAGTTCCTCCTGCGTCACCGGCAGGCGGAAGGTGTCGCCGCCTGCCCCCTCGGCCAGCTCCAGAATCGCCCGTGCCAGCCTCTGCCGTACGCTGCCGAAGGTCACGCTTTCCACCAGCCCCACCAGCCCCCGCAGCCGCCGGCCCACTACTGCCAGCACCTTCAAGCTCAGCTCCGGATTCCTGCGGCAGACTTGGTGAAAGTCTTCCTTGTAAATCAGCCAGGCCCGCACGTCGTTCAGCGCAATCACGCTCGCAGGAAACGGCCCGCCATCGAACAGGGGGACCTCGGCCACCGTGGAAGGACCTTCCTCAATGGCCAGCATGATCTCCCGGCCTGACGGGGCGGTTTTGTAAATCTTCACCCGTCCTTCCACGATCACGTAGAGGCCCGGGCAGGGATCTCCTTCGATGAACAGGAGCTCGCCCGCCTGATAACGCTTCTCGACGGCGCGGCCAGCCAGTGCTTGTCGTTCCACCGGGCTCAATCCCGCGAACAGCGGGATTCGCGCCAGCACTTCGCCCTCGTTTTTGGCCGCCAACCCCGCTACCTCCTGCGAAGGCCCTCAGCCAATCCAATTTACTCCAGGGCCCCGGGCGGGCGCACAGCGCTCAGGGCGAATCCGGGAAGCCCTTAAGGTGTTTCGCCGGTTCCCCCGCACCCGCCTCCCCCGTTACCATCGGCTTGGGGCTAGGCGGGGGCTGCGGTGGGGGCTGCCGCCTCCGGCCCCAAAAATCGCCAAAATCAATGCCAGAAAAAATTAATCGCCCGCCCACCCAATTATCAGGAACCAACAATTGCTCGCAATCGAGGTGCGCCCATGCCAGTCAGTTCCGAAAATGAGCCCGGCTCGACCGGCTCTGCCCCCGCTCCCCCAGCTTACGAGCGCACCGTGCGCGTGCTCGCCGTCAGCTCCGCCGAAGACGACTTGCGCTTCCTGCGCAACCTCTTCGATCACTCGCGGTGGATCATCCACACTGCCCGGGGCTGCGCGGAGGCGGCCGACTTTCTCTGTCGCAACCCCATGCCAGTCATTGTTTGCGATAACCAACTGGCCGACGGGTCATGGCGAGACCTGCTCCGCATCGTCTCCACCCTCCCCGGTCACCCGCTGCTCATCGTGACCTCCCGCGCCGCGGATGATTACCTCTGGGCTGAAGTCCTGAATCTGGGCGGCTACGACGTCCTCGCCAAACCTTTCGAACCCGAGGAGGTTATTCGCGTGATTAGCCTAGCCTGGCTGCACTGGAAGAACCTCTGCGAACGGCAGCGGCTGGAGCAGCCTTTGCTGGCCGCCGGGACCTGAGCGGATTCGTTGCGCAAGGAACTGGGCCGGCCCAAGGGTTCTCCCAGCCACCCGGCCCTGACCGATTATCGCGGACCGATTTGCGGCAGCGGCGTCCGGAAGCGCCCTGCAAAAACTTCCCCGAAAAGTTCCAGCAGCTCCTCGTGCACGCGCCCGTTATCGGCCAGAACATGTGGCCCGGTCAGGCTAGCTGGGCCCCCGCGCATGTCCGTCACCCTGCCCCCGGCTTCCTCCACCATGAGGACCCCGGCCGCCATGTCCCAGGGATTGAGGCCGAACTCCCAGAAAGCATCCAGCCGCCCGCAGGCCACGTAAGCCAGGTCCAGCGCCGCCGAGCCTGCGCGCCGCACCCCGTGGGAAAGCATGGCCACCTGATAGTAAAAGTGCACGTTCACGTTGAGGTGACGCTTGCGGCTGGGGAAACCCGTCGCCAGCAGGCTGTCCGTCACCCGTGACACGCGTGAGACCTGGATCCGCCGGCCATTGAGACTGGCGCCTGCACCTCGTTCAGCTTCGAACAGCTCCTGATGCAACGGGTCGTAGATCACCCCGCACAGCAACTGGCCTTCGCGCGCCAGCGCCAGGCTCACGCAGAATGCGGGAAAGCCGTGCGCGAAATTCGTCGTGCCATCCAGAGGATCCACGTACCAGCAATAGCCCGAACTCGAAGACACCCCGCCGCTTTCTTCGGCCACGATGGCGTGGGTGGGGAAGTGGGAGCGCAGGCGCTCGATGATGAGCGCCTCGGAGGCACGGTCAGCCTCGGTCACCAGGTCGAACTCGCCTTTGAGCTCGAAACCTACGCGCCGGTGGAAATAGCGCAGCAGAAGCGCGCCCGCCTCCTGCGCGATCTCGCGACTGGTTTCCAGGTAAGATGCCATGCGCCCGGAATCAGCTTTCTTCGTGCAGGTATTTGATCTCGTGCTTGAAGATGAACAAATTCGGGGCGCCCTGCCTCGTCAGCCGGATAAAGGATGCGTCGTAGTACTCGATGGTGCCCGAGACTTCCTCGTTGTCACGCAGCTTGACCCGCACCGGGATCTCATTGTCAATGAGGTGACGCAGGTAACGGACTTCCTCGAAAGTTTGCTCGGGTGCCCGGGATTTGGCCGCCTTTTTCTTTTTCTTCTTCTTCTTGCTCGAGCTC
>JBMFPL010000034.1:0-15510 GCA_049969115.1 Bryobacteraceae bacterium
GCGCCAGTCTCCCCGATCACCTGAATCTTGGGTAGGTTGTGGCGGCGGCCGGCCTCGAAGTCGTTGGGATCGTGGAAGGGCGTGACCTTGACCACGCCGGTGGCAAACTCCGGTCGCGCCAGCTCGTCGGCGATGATGGGGATCTCGCGATTCATCAACGGCAGCAGGACGCGCTTGCCCTGCAGGTCGCGATAGCGCTCGTCGTTGGGGTTGACCGCCACCGCGGTATCGCCCAGCATGGTTTCGGGCCGGGTGGTGGCTACCACCAGGAAGCGGTCTGCACCGATGACCGGATAGCGGATGTACCAGAGATTACCGGGCGTTTCCTCGTGGGTGACTTCCAGATCCGAAAGCGCGGTCTGGCAGCGCGGGCACCAATTGATGATGTACTCGCCGCGGTAAATCAGGCCTTTCTCGTACAGCCTCACGAAGGTTTCGCGGACGGCGCGCGACAGGCCGGGGTCGAGGGTGAAGCGCTCGCGGCTCCAGTCGCAACTGGCGCCCAGGCGGATCATCTGTTGCTTGATGGCGCCCCCGTAGCGCTCTTTCCATTCCCACACGCGTTTTTCGAAGGCCTCGCGCCCAAGGGTGCGCCGGTCCAGGCCTTCCTCGGCCAGGGCGCGCTCGACCAGCATCTGGGTGGCGATGCCGGCGTGATCGGTGCCGGGTAGCCACAGCGTGTTGTCGCCGCGCATGCGATGCCACCGAATGGTAACGTCAATTTCGGTGTGCTCGAGCATGTGCCCGATGTGCAGGGACCCAGTGACGTTGGGCGGGGGGATCACCAGGGAGAAGACGGGGCCCGGGGCATCCACCGAGGCGCGGAAAATGCCAGTCTCGACCCACCACTGGGCCCAGCGCGGCTCGAATCGCTGGGGCTCGTAGACCTTGTCCAACATCATGGGGGGAAATTTTCACTATAGCATGAGGGCTTTTGGCGGCCCCTCGCAGCAGGCCGGTCAGGCGCGCCCTTACAATGGCGCCGCTGGAGGTTACGGTGCCAAGAACGTTGCGCAAGGGCGATTCCGGACCGGATGTGGCCGCCTTACAGCAGCTATTGGCCGACCGCGGCTATGCCCTACCCGCCACTGGGGTGTTCGACGCGCAGACCCTGCGCGCGGTGCGCGCATTTCAATCGCAGAACCTGGACCAGCACGGGCAGCCGCTAGTTGTCGACGGCGTGGTCGGGCCGCTGACTTGGTGGAGTTTGACCCACCCCAAGCCTTTCGTCCAACCGCCCGTTCCGGTGGATTACACCAGGATGCCGCCGCCGGAGCTCGGCGGCACCCACCGCGGGCGCAAGGCGCTGGAGGCGGCGATCGGCGAGTTGAAGGCAGGCGCGGGCGAGCTCGGGGGCGACAACCGCGGCCCCTGGGTGCGCAAGTACCTGAACGGGCTTGCGCCGGAGGGCACCTCCTGGTGCGCGGCTTTCGTAAGCTGGTGCTACGCCCAGCACCCGAAAGGCACACCGTTCACCTATACGGTCAGCGCCCGCGCCATGCTCAACGAGTTCAAGCGGCGCGGCTGGGCCTGGGCGTCCGGCTCGGATTTCCAGCCCCAGCCCGGCGATGTCGTCTTCTGGTGGCGGGAAAAACTGGAGAGCTGGAAGGGGCACGCCGGGCTGGTGCACCAGTTGCGTGACGGGATGCTCTACACGATCGAGGGCAATCGCAGCTCGAAGGTACAGGGCTTCTCCTACGTGTTCAGCCGGATGGAAAAACTGCTGGGCTTCGGGCGAGTGCCCGATTGAATGCCGCGAGCTTCATGGCCGGAAAGTCCAGCGCAGTTTGACCGCCAGCGTTTCCGAGGTAGGCGCGAAGATGACTTCGTCCGGTCGCTGCGGCAGGCGCTGCCATCCGCGGTTCCATACTACGAAGAGGTCGTTGCCGGGACGGAAGGTCCATCGCAAGCGGGTGTTGTTGCCCAGATTCTGCGACTCGGAATCGTACTGGACAAGGGTCGTGAGCACAATGTAGGCGTTGAAGGCCAGCGTGCTTTCCAGCCGCCACAAGCGCTGCAGGAAGTCGGCCTCCCGCAAGCGGCCGCGGTTATACTCGCCGGCCATGCCGACTTGCAGCCGTCCCCGGGGCGAGGCCCAGCGGAGCTGGCCCGTCCACTGGGCAAGCCGCCCGGAGTAGAAGCCACCCACGGTGTTCTCGGTGATCAGTTGCAACGCCCGTTGTGGGCTGGTCTGCCCGTCCAGCTCCCACTGGTCGAAGCGATACGGGCCGGGCGGAATGACCAGACCCGGCACGATTTCGAATGGGACGGGCAGGAACTCGTAGCGTGGCGTCCACTCGACCTTGAATTCGTCCCCTGTGTCGAACTGCACGCCCAGCGGCGACCACTGGTACCGCCAGGACTCGACCTGCCCCTTGTAGTTGACCACCCGCTCGTAGTAGCCGCGCAGGAAATACTGGCGGATCCAGGACCATGAGCCTTCGCGAGCCGGACGCGGCTGAAGGCGGCAACCGTTGATGGAGTGCCAGACGCCGGGTCGCGGCAGGAAGCCGAGTAAAGGATCCAGTGCTTCGCCCACCTGGAAAAACGTCGCCGAGCAATCCACCAGGTCGTTGGGATAGTCCACCTTGAATCCCCACCCCGCGCGGTTTCCTTCGGGGTAGTCCGGGTTGGGCTCGCCCCGGGTGAAGGCCGCCCAACCACCGATCAGCAGATTCTTGTCACCGCGGAACCGGGAGGTTCGCCAGACGGCATCGAAACCGATCAAGGAATTCTCGCGCAGGCCCTCGGGATCCCCGCGGGTGAAGATGCCGCCGAGCCGGAGCCGGGGCGTCCAGTCGTAGGAGACGCGGGCGGCGGCCAGGTTCACGGCGGGGGCAAGCGGCGAGGCGCGCGTCTGGACGTCCAGCGCAGCGAGATTCCAGCGTCCCATCCGCGCATTCAGCTTGACCCCGCCTTGCAAGGGTACGGGCCTGCCCCGCAGCAATCCCACGCGCCGCGTGAAAAAGGGGATGAAGTAGCGGCCCAGTCCGAGACCGAACTCGTACTGGTTGGCGCCCTCCAGAAAGAAGGCGCGCTTTTCAGGGAAAACAGGGGGAAGCGGGTCAGGTTGATCTGGCGCGCATCGACTTCGGTTTCGGCGAAATCGGTGTTGGCGGTGAAGACAGCGGCAAACTGTGGACTCGCGCGCCATGCGATGTCGCCGCCGGCCGCCCCTTGCCAAGCGTGCGATGCGCCGCCGAATAGCGACCGGGTGCGGCCCAGCCAGTACGGGCTGACCTCCAGACCATAGCCTTGGTGGAGATCTTCCACGCCTTCCAGCGCGCCCGCCCGGCTGAGGTCGTAAAAGAAGGAGTCCAGAGTGGGCGAGGCCCAGCGCAGCGTGACCCGTTCTCGTGCGACGAACCGCTGGAGGTTGACGCCCCAGGCCGGAAGCCCCGCGGCGAAGTTCAGGGTCCGGGCGGGCACCACGATTTCTGCCGTCCAACCATCCGGGGTCCGCCTGGTGCGGGCATCCCAGATGCCGTCCCAGTCGAAGGAAGGATGCTCGGGATCGGAGATCAAGCCATCGGCCCGTGCGCCGGCGGCGTTGACCAGGAAGAAATATCCGGTGCGCCGGTCGCCGTAGGTATCGAGCACGATGCCCACCGAATCGTCGCCCGTCATGGCGCTGTCGCGTCGCATGGAGCGCACGCTGATTCTGGAGGGCTCGGGATCCACGCAGCGGAATCCGAAGTACACGTCGTTGGCGGCAACGAGGATGCGGACTTCGGTCAGGTAGGGCGTCGGCTCACCCGGACGGGGAGACTGCTGGACGAGCCGGAGCGCAAGCGCGGATGATCACCACGACTCGTCCAGGCGGCCGTCAAGTTTCATCGGGCCCTGGGCGGCGGTCAGCCGAACGGTCTCGGCAGCGTGGCCAGGGACGCAGAGCGCCAGCGCCAGCAGGGCTGTTCGCGAGCGCATGCTAGCTCACTCGTCGAGGCTCGCTCCCTTCAGCGGGGTCACCGGATCGATGAAGCGCCAGGCCACGGCGGCGATCAGGTAAATGCCCGCCATGATGTAAAAGTTCAGAATCCAGCTCCCGGTTTCCTGGAGCACAAAACCGAGAACCACCGGGCCGAGCGCTCCCCCTAAGTTGCCCATCATGTTCATCGAGCCCGAGAGCGTCCCGGCGTATTTGCCCCCCACGTCCATACACGCGCCCCAGCTTCCGGGCATGAGGATGTCGTTGCCGAAGCTGGCCATGCCCATGGCGAACATGGCCCAGAAGGGATCCCGAATGGCGATGTGCAAAAGCAGGAACAGGCAGGCGCCCAGCGCGCCGGCGTAGGCGATTGCGCGTCGCGCCCGGGCCACGCTGCCCGTCCAGCGTGTCACGTAGGGCGCGATGAACCCGCCGAACATGCAACCCAGGCCACCGAAGAACAGAGGAAAGACCGCCAGGCGCGCCGCGTGTTCCGGGCTGAGGCCGCGGTATTCCTGCAAATAAGTGGGCAGCCAGGTGATGTAAAAGTACCACGGGTAGGAGACACAGAAATACTGTAGCCACAGCATCCACACGGTGCGCGAGCGGACGAGCGCTCCCCAAGGCACGTCGCCGTGGCCGGAGGCAGCGCGCTCGGCGCCCGCCAGCAGGGCCAGCTCGGCCTGGTTGACACCAGGATGGTCGCGCGGGTTGTCCCGGAACCAGCGGTAAAAGAAAATCGCCCAGACCACGCCGATGGCCCCGAACAGCTCGAAGCTGCGGCGCCAGCTCATGTGATTGAGAACCCAGACCACGAGCATGGGAGTGAAGGCGCCGCCCCAGCGAGCGCTCATCCACATGATTCCCTGCGCACGCACCCGCTCGTGCTGCGGCAGCCAGGTGCTGAAGGCTTTGGTCAGATTGGGAAAGCAGCCCGCTTCGCCGGCGCCGAACAGGAAGCGCGTGACCACCAGGGAAACCGTGTTCCACACCCAGCCGGTGGCGGCAGTGAAGAACGACCACCACAGGACGATGCGCATCAGCACGCGGCGCGGGCCCAGCCAGTCGCCCAGCCAGCCGCCGGGGATTTCGAACAGGGCGTAGGCCACGCCGAAGGAGGAAAACGCCATGCCCGTCTCCACCGGCGAAAGGCCCAGGTCGCGACGCATCAGGGGCGCTGCCTGCGAGATGCAGACGCGGTCAATGTAGGTGATGATCGCCAGGGTCACGGCGAAGACCACGACCCAGTGGCGAGTACGGCTAGGTCTCGGCGCGGCGGGGGCAGCCTTCATCCAGCCTCTCGCAACAATTCGTTCTCCATCCATTCCAAGTAGCTTGGGGCGCCTTCGCTGACGGGCAAGGCCAGCAGCTCGGGCACCTCGTAGGAATGCAGGGCGCCCAGTTCATCTCGCAGGCGCCCGAACAGGTCGCGGCGCGACTTGATCAGCAGCAGCCATTCCACGCTGTCTTCGATAGCGCCTTTCCAGCGGTAGAAGCTGCGAGCGCCGGGGATGACTGTGACGCAGGCGGCCAGGCGGTTCTCGACCAGGCGGCGGGCGATCGCAGCGGCTTGTTCCGCCGAGCCACAGGTGCTCAGGACGACAATTTTGTCGGTCATGCCTCTTCCCCGCGGAGCAAAACAGGATTATAAACGAATGTAGGATGTCGAAACGCGACTGGTGGCTGGCGGGCGAAGCGCTGTTGTTGCTCGGCCTGGGTTCCGCGTTGTTCATTGCGCTGGACGTTCCCTCGGCCTACGCCCGCTGGCGGGCGCAACAAAGGCAGATCCAGGAGCTGGAGCGGGGCAACATCGAGCTGCGCCGCGAAATCCGGATGAGGCTGCACCGGCTGCGCCAGCTCGAAGAAGATCCCGGCGAACTGGAGCTTTACCTGCGCCAGCACCAGAAGCGCGTACGCCCGGGCGAAAGAGTCTTCCTGCTGCCGCCGGACAAGCCGCGCTGAGCCGCGGCGACGGCGCCCTCGCCGCCCTCAAGGCTGGCCCTTCAACACCAGGCGGCCGAAAGCCTCCGGAGTGTGGAACGTACGGGTGTGAGTCGGCTGCCAGCAGATGAACTTGCGGTTGGGCGGAGGCCCCTGCGCGCGGTACAGATTGATGCGTAGCTCGTTGCCTTCGCGTGGCGGGCGGCTATCAATGCTGGAGAAGGGAATCTGCATTTCCGCATACCAGACCTTGGCCTTCTCGTCAATGCGCGCTTTCACCTTGAAACCGGAGTTCCATAGCCAGCCTCCTTCGGGCTTGGGCTGGTCGCGGTCAATGTCCAGGTCCACCCATTCGCCTTGTGGAGAGACTTCGAATTCTTTGTAGCGACGAATATTCTGGAAATCCGACCCGATGAAGGCCTCGGCCACGTCGTATTCCCACAGCTTGTTGGTCTCGGTGGTGGTGGAGGGATTGGGTTTCAGATAGAGCTCTTCGTACGGGCAGACGTAGAGCAAGTAGAGGTTCTGCTTTGTCCAGCGGGAGCGGATTTCCGTGCGGTGGTTCGGCACCGGGTTGCCGAACTGATCGCGCTCGGCGAACACGCCCGGGACCGCCTTCCAGTGCGGCGCGGCGGGATCGGCCGCGAGGGCGAAATCCTGGGGCGCGTAGAAGCTGGGGAGCACGGCCTCGCCGCTCACGCCTCCCGGCGGGCCGATGAGCGGCTTGCCAGCCTGAACCTTGATCTGGGCGAGCAACGGCAAGCAAGCAACAGGCAACGCGATCAGCTTGGTCATGACCTTCCAATCATAGGTTGCGAGACTGCCCTGTCTCAAGCGGTGTGGCAGCAGGGTGCCACCCCTGCTCTTCGCGGGCCGGCGCTATGTGGCCAATTGCCGGGAGCTGAGCCGGGCGCGGTCGGCGTCCGGCGGAAGGGATAGCGCCCGATCGGCTTGGAGCGGAGCACGGGCCAGGATTCGGTGGGTGTGCCCCATGCGCCCAGGCGAAAGATTTGCTTCAGCGGCAGGCTCATGGGCTGGCAGTGTTCGCCGGGACGGGCGGTCTTGACTTTGGTCTCGGGCGCAATAGAATAAGGGTAACCCGGTCTTTATGGAACCCGTTTGCCGTCACAAGCGAACCGAAGTCATCGCTCGGCGCGATGGTGTGGACTATCTGCGTTGCCTGGATTGCCACCAGATCCTCGAGGAGGAGGATCTGGAGCCGACCCCTGCTTTCGAGGACGAAGAGCCGGTCCGCTGAGTGACCGCCATGTAGGTCCGCCCGCCAGCGCCAGTCTCTCGCCCCTCACGGCTCCAGCAGCCCAAAGCGTCGCATCTTGTCGTAAAGCAGGCGGCGGTTGATTTTGAGCAGCTCGGCGGCGCGGCTCCGGTTGCCCCCGGCCTGCGCCAGCGCCTGCTCGATCAGGCGGCGCTCCAGGCGCGCCACGGCGGTACGCAGTCCTTCCTCCAGAGGCACCGCGTCGAACGGATCCCCCGCTGCTGTCACCCCGCTTTCTTCCAAATGGCGCCGCGTGATCACAGCGCCGCGGCTCAGCACCAGCGCCCGCTCCAGGCAGTGCTCCAGCTCGCGCACGTTGCCCGGCCATTCCTGCGCTTGCAGCCACTCCATGGCCTCGGCAGAAATGGCGGGCGCAGCCAGCTTCAGCCGCGTTGCCGTGCGCCGCAGCAGGAACCGGGCCAGAGCAGGAATATCCTCGCGCCGCTCGCGCAAGGGCGGGGCGCGCAGCACCACCACGCTCAGCCGGTAGTAAAGATCCTCGCGGAAGCGGCCCTGCCGGACTGCCTCGCCCAGATCGCGGTTGGTCGCGCCCACCACGCGCACATCCATCGGGATGGTCACGTTGGATCCCAGTCGCTCGATGGTGTGCTCCTGGAGCACGCGCAGCAGCTTGGCCTGGGGGGAAGGTGCGAGGTCGCCGATTTCATCCAGGAAGATGGTGCCGCCGGAAGCAAACTCGAACTTGCCGATGCGCCGCTCGACGGCTCCGGTGAAGGCTCCGCGCTCGTAGCCGAACATCTCGGCTTCGAGCAGCGTTTCGGGGATGGCCGCGCAGTTGACCTTGACCAGCCGCTTTCCCGCGCGCAGGCTGTGGCGGTGGATGGCTTCGGCGATCAGCTCCTTGCACGTACCCGACTCGCCCATGACGAGCACCGTGGAATCGGTCGGCGCCACCTGCCCGATCAGTTTGTAGAGCCGCTGCATGGCGGCACTGTAACCGACCATCCGGCTTTCCCGCCCCGCCTGCTCTTCGACCTGGTAGGCGGCCAGCTCGGCCGCGCGCCGCCGGCTCTCGATGGCCCGCTCCAGTTGGATGAGCAGCTCGCGGAAGTTGATGGGCTTGGTCAAGTAGTCGAGAGCGCCCAGCGCCATGGCCTGGATGGCGACGTCGCTGGAGCCGTAGGCGGTCATCACGACCACGGGCGGCGCACCCGGCTGGCCGCGCAATTCCTCCAGCAGTGCCACGCCGTCCTTGCCCGGCATGCGGATGTCCACCAAAGCCGCGTCCACCGGCTCGCGCGCCAGCAACTCGGACGCCTCACGGCCGTCGGATGCCGCCACCACCCGGTATCCCTCGTCTTCCAGCAGCGCGCACAGGGCCCGCCGCGCCTGCGCTTCGTCCTCGGCCACCAGCACCAGCCCGCCAACGCCCATCAAGCCTGCCTCCGCGATGGCAACGTGATGGGAAAGGTGGTGCCGGGACCTGAGGGATCGTATTCCAGCGTGCTCCCCGTGGCCGGCGATGATCTCGCGCGAAACCGCCAGCCCGAGGCCGCTGCCTTCGGGCCGCGTGGTGAAAAACGCCTTGAAAATGTGGGGACGCACCTCTTCCGGGATGCTGGGACCGTAGTCGGTCACGCTGATCGAAACCTGACCGGCCGACACGCTGGCCTTGACCTCGACCGTACCCCCTCCGGAGAGGCGGCGATGGCGTTGAGCAGCAGATTGATCAGCACCTGCATGATTTGCGCCTCGTCCACTTCGGCGTCCAACTGGCCTTGCGCCGCCGGCAACGTCAGCTCGACGCGCTTGCGCTGCGCCTGGTCGCGAACCATCCGGGCAGCCCGCACGATCAGCGCCCCCACGTCCTCGAGCCTGCGCTCCGCGGCCGCCGGGCGTCCGAAGGCGAGCAAGCGTCCCAGAATGTTGTCGAGCCGGTCTATTTCCGTCACCGCTGCGCGGACCTCCTCGCTGGCAGCCATGCCTTTGCGCCAGCGCCGCTCGAGCAGCTCCGGGGTCAAGCGCAGGGAATTCAGCGGATTGCGGTGCGGATCTCGTGGGCTACTCCCGCCACCACTTTGCCCAAGGCCGCCAGCCGTTCCTGGCGGCGCAGCTCTTGCTCCAGCACCCGGCGGCGCTCGGCCATGCGGTTGACTGCCTGCGCGATCTCACCGAACTCGCCGCCGATGGCAGGCAGGCGGTAGTCGAAATCGTCTTCCAGTCGCTCGAGCCCGGCGCGGATGCGAGCCACACCCGATCGCACCGCCAGCCAGCTTCCTGTCACTGCCCCGATGCCCAGCAGCGCCGCAGTGGCCAGAGCGCCATACCAGAGGCGCAGGCGCCTGCCGCTGCGCTCCGCGCTCCCCCCGATCCGCTTGAGAACCCACGCTGCGTCGCCCGCTCCTTGCAGTCGCGCCGCAGCCGCTACCAGCCAGTCCCCGTGGCTCACCCCAGTAACCACCGCCGGGGCCGCTCCCGCCAGCTTGACCGCCGAGATCACCACTTCCAGCTCACGCGGCGACAGAGCGACGTCACCGCCAGCGAAGCCGCGCAGACGATCGCCACCTGCGTGCGAAAACTGCGCGGCATCGGCCATCCAGCCATCGGAGTCTTCGGAGTCTAGGGTAGTCGCGGCGGCTCCAGGCCGCTGGCTCTGGCCTGCACCAGCTTCTCCAGCGCGCCCACCACGTTGGACGCCGCCTGCGCCAGCTTCCGCGCTTTGCGGTACCGCTGTGCGTCCCAGGCGCTGCAGGCCTGCTGGTAGAGCGCCCGGCAGTGCTTCACCCAGGAGGCGGGGGCGCTTTCCTGGGCGAAGCTGGCGAAATAGTCGGCCTGCTGCACACGGAAGTACGAGCGTTGCAACTGGCGCGCCGTCTCTTCCCGGTCGCCCGGCTTGGCCGCCCGCTCGCTCTGGCGTGACTCTTCGATGTCCTCGCTCGCCTCCAACAGATCTTCCGCCGCTTTGGCCAGCCGCTCGAATACGTAGGCCTCTGGGACGCCCGCGCGCAGACGCTCCAGCAAAGCAGCCGCCCGCGCATGCAGGAACAGTTGCTCAGGCGAGGGCGAAGCCACTGAATTCCGTCGGGCCAGCTCCCTGCTCAACTGGGCGATCTGCTGCTGCCGCTTTTCCGCCTCCGTGTGACGCCGCTCGCGGGCCCCCGTCGCGAGGGTCAAAGCGGCGGCCAGCGCCACGGCTACCGGTCTGCGCATCGCTGTTCCTCCCCTATTCAAGCACGGCTTTGCGGTCAGAATTCCACCGCGAGACCCAGTTGCATGCGGCGCGCGGCCCGCGCTCTCACCGGTTGCCCGAACAGCGGCGAACTCAGGTTGCCCACGTAACGGGTGTAGTTGACGCGGTTGAGCGCGTTGAAGGCATCCACTGTGAGCGTCAGTTTCAACTTCTCGCTGGCTTCGAGCTCGCGCGACCAGCGCAGATCCAGCACCGCCAGCCCCGGTCCCTGGAGACTGTTGCGGGGCACGCCCGGCGGGCGGTCTTGCACGAGGCCGTCGCGATTGTCGTCCCGACCGGTGATCAAGTCGTAGGGAGCACCGGACTCCAGCCGCAGCACGAGGCCGACATCGAACCAATTCCGGGCTCTGGCCTTGCCCGCGACGTGGCAACGGTGACGGCGGTCAAAATCGGCCCGCGACCATTCGCCTGCCAGATCCAGGCTGACGGCGGGCAGACGGCCCGGCCCCCTGGTGTTGTTCCAGGTACGGCTCCATGTGTAGAGGATGGTCCCCTCGAAAAACCTTGTCACCCGCCCCCGCAGCCCTACCTCCACACTCTGTCCCTCCATCCGCGCCGACGACTCGATGGACCGGATCGCCGCCCGAGCGGGATCAGGGCGCAGGTAGCCCGGCGGCCGCGGCGCATTCAAATCTCGTGCACCGAACTGCTTGATGCCGCGCAGCAAGTTCCACCCGAGCGAAGCCGTGGTCTTCGCCGCCACTTGCCGGCTGATGCTGAAGCTGGCGTGAACGGAATATGGCGCGCGCATCTCCGGGGCCAGGCGAACGAGGTTCGGCGTGTCCGGCACTTGGGATGCGCCCCCCGCCCACGGCTCCGGGAACCGTGGATTCACAATCAGGATCTGTCGCAGCTTCACGCCATCGTAAAGACGGGCCTCGCGGACCGTGCTGCTGCTCAGGGCATCGAAGAAGATGCCGGCGCCCGCCCGCAATACCGTGCGCGGGCGGCGCCCCGGCGCCCAGGCCAGCGAGAAACGCGGAGCGACATCGTTGCCGTCGCGAGGCCACGCAAGCCCCTCGTAGCGCAAACCCAGGCCGACCGACAAAGCGGGTCGCCAGCGGAAGTCCTCTTGCAGGAACTAGGCGACGCGGTAGTTGCCGTAGCGAATCTCCCCTTCTCCCACCTGGCGCGTGAAAGCATAGGGCCGGCCGGTCAGGTAGTCCTCCAGCGTCGCGAAGCGGAAGGTGCCCTCGCGATTGCTGCCGTCGCGGTAGCGGGCGCGACCTGCCTCGCGCAGGCTCCAACCCAGCTTGAACCAGTGCCGCGGGGCGGAGCGCGACCACAGCTCGTACACCTCGCCGCGCGTCCGCAGCAGCGACTCTTCCCGCTGCCCACCGCCCCCCGTGAAAGCGTCCTCCGCCACGATGCGCAGCACACCCGGATTGCGACTGCGAAGCTGCTCGCGCTCGCCTCGTAGGCGGGCCTGGAGCTGATGGAGCCAGTGGGGATCGTGGATCTGCTGGAGACTGAAGTACAACGCCTGTTCGCGGTCGCTGCTGTCGGTGGCCACCTCGGGCAACTCGAAGCCGCCGACGCCGTCGCCTCGCGTCGAATCGCGTTCCATCTCGTACCTCCACGAAAGCGAGCGGCGCTCGTCAGGCTGGAAGTCCAACCGGAGACTGGTTTCGGCGTCGCGTTCCAGACGCGGCGCCTGCTGGCGCCACAACCCCGTCGGCGTCAGCGCGTACACGACGGACTCCTGATCGTCGGCTTCGCGCGAACCGCTGGCCAGAAAGCTCCAGCGCCGCGACCGCGCCAGGGGACCCGTGAAGTGACCTTCCACGGTCCGGCGCTGCTGGCGCGGGCGCCCGGGCGCGAAAGCGTTGCGGGCATCCAGACGGTGATCGCGCAACAGAAGATTGAGCTCACCGTGGTAACGCGATTCGGCCCTGGCCGTGATCACCTCCAGCCGTCCTCGTCCCGGCGCTGAAAACTCGGCCGAGTACGGGTTTTGGTTGATGCGCACTTCGCGAATGGCCGAGACAGTGACGCCCAACCGGTCGGTTTCCATCCCGTCCACCACGACTTGGTATCCGCCCGAACCGGCCTGTGCGGGATCGAGCAGAATCGCGGCTGTCCCCAGCAGGTCCAGATCGAACACGGGAAGCGCGCGGAGCAGACCGCGCTGCCAACGCACGGCCTCCGGGTTTTCAGTTGGATTGACGCTGAGCGGTTCGGCCTGGGCGCTCACCGTCAACTCCTGGCGCAGTTCAGCCAGGTGGAGAACGATGCGCACCGCCCGCTGCGCGCCCGGCGCCAGATCCACCGACATGCGCGCGGGCCGGAAGTCGGGGTGGCGGGCCTCGATCCGATAGCGCCCCGGGGCGAGGTTTTCGAAGCGAAACTCGCCCTCGAGGCCAGTCACGGCCCGCCGTCTTGCGGGTTGCAAGATCACGCGCACGCCGGGAACGGGGGCGCCGCTGGGGTCTTCGACCATGCCGCTCAACGTCGCCAGATTCATCCACGCAACCAGGGCAAACGCCAGCACAGCGACAGCTTGTGCAACTGGCGTGCCGCTCGAAAGGGGCTGAATTTGCTGCTGCGCTGCCCTCTGCGGCGGCTCGGCCTGTTCGCTTTCCGCACACGGCGGATCCTGCCGGCGCACAGCCGGCAGCCCGGGGCGCCAGCGAGGCCAGGAGGCGAAGCGATCCGGTTGCGACTGAAGGCTGCCGGCAACCCGGCTGGTTTGCTGGCTGGCGCAGCGTTGTCCGGCCGTCGCGGCTGCGGTACAATCGAGCACGATCGCCGCTTTGCAGGCGCAGCCGGCGAGGCGCAGAGCAGTCGGGACCGCAAGTGCAAACCATTTCGTGTACCGATTGCTTTGCCCCACGTCCTGCGAGGCTGCTGGCGCCATCCGAAGCGGGCGATCCAAATCCAACCGGGAACGACGGTTTGTCGCGGCTGAAGCAGTTCCGCCAGCAGCTTGCTGAACGGGTGTTCATCGCCGACGGCGCGATGGGCACCATGCTGTACGCCCGCGGCGCCTTCATCAACCGCTGTTACGACGAGCTCAACCTTTCAGCGCCCGAGCTGGTGCTGGGCATTCACCGCGACTACGTGGCGGCGGGAGCCGAGATTCTGGAGACCAACACCTTCGGCGCCAACCCCTTCCGGCTGGCTGCCTTCGGGCTGGCCGAGAAGCTGGAAGCGATCAACCAGGCCGCGGTGCGCCTGGCGCGGGAGGCTGCCGGGGACAAAGCTTTCGTGGCCGGGTCGGTCGGCCCGCTGGGGGTGCGCATCGAGCCGCTGGGACCCACGTCGTTTCGGGAAGCGC
Source organism: Bryobacteraceae bacterium (assembly GCA_049969115.1). Lineage (GTDB taxonomy): Bacteria > Acidobacteriota > Terriglobia > Bryobacterales > Bryobacteraceae > DTHT01. The sequence goes on from JBMFPL010000034.1 coordinate 13,634, forward strand.
GGGAGGCCTTCCGCCGCCAGATCGAGGCGCTGGTGGGGGCGGGCGTGGACCTGCTCATTCTGGAGACCTTCGGCCATCTCTGCGAGCTGCGGGAGGCGATTTTGGCGGCGCGCGAGATAGCCGGCCCGGACATGGTCATCGTGGCACAGGTGACCGTGGATGATTTCGGGCGCATGCCCGACGGATCGGATCCGGAGACCTTCACGCGCCGGCTGGACGAGTGGCCCGCCGACGTCATTGGCCTGAACTGCTCGGTGGGGCCGAAGGTCATGCTGGAGACCATCGAGCAGATGATGGCGCTTTCGGCCAAGCCGACCAGCGCCATGCCCAACGCCGGGCTGCCCGCAACTGTGGAGGGCCGCAAGATCTACCTGGGCACGCCGGAGTACATCGCGCAGTACGCGCGGCGCTTCATCCAGGCGGGAGTGCGGATCGTGGGCGGCTGCTGCGGTACCACTCCCGAGCACATCCGCGCCATCCGCGCGGAAACGCGTTCGTTGCAGCCAGTCCACCGTCGCTTCACGGTGACGGTGGAGGAGCCGGCGGCGCGCGCCCACGCCCTGCCCCCCGTGCCCATGGCCGCCAAATCGCGGCTGGGGGCCAAGCTGGCCGAAGGGCGCTTCGTGGCCTTCGTCGAGATCTTGCCGCCGCGAGGCCCAGACGCCTCCAAAGAAATCGCCGGGGCGCGCCTGTGCGCGGAACACGGCATCGATTGCATCAACGTGCCGGACGGGCCGCGGGCTAGCGCGCGCATGAGCGCGCAGGTCACTTGCCAGCTCATCCAGCAGCAGGCAGGCATCGAGACCGTGCTGCACTTCTGCTGCCGCGACCGCAACATTCTCGGCATCCAGTCCGAGCTGCTGGGCGCGCAGGCGGTCGGCATTCGCAACCTGCTCTGCATCACCGGGGACCCGCCGCGCATGGGGGTTTACCCCACCGCTACCGCCGTCTTCGACGTGGATTCCATCGGGCTGGTCAACATCGTCAGCAACCTCAACCGCGGCCTGGACATCGGGGGTAACCCCATCGGGGCGCAGACCTCGCTGCTGATCGGTGTGGGAGTCAATCCGGGGGCGCTCAATTTCGAGGAGGAGATGCGGCGCTTCGAGTGGAAGGTGGAGGCAGGCGCCGAGTACGCGGTGACCCAGCCCGTTTTCGACCTGAAGCTGCTCGAGCGGCTGCTCAAACGCATCGAGCGCTTCCGCATCCCGCTGATCGCGGGCGTCTGGCCGCTGGCCAGCTACCGCAACGCTGAGTTCATGGTCAACGAGCTGCGCGTTCCGGTGCCGGAGCAATATTTGCGGCGGATGCACAGCGCGGTGAGCGCGGAACAGGCCAGGCGGGAGGGCGTGGCCATCGCGCAGGAAATGATCCGCGAGATCCGTAACATGGTGCAGGGCGTGCAGATCAGCGCGCCCTTCGGCCGCTACCAGATCGCCATCGAGGTGGCCAGCGCGATCGGCCCGAGATGACCGCGCGGGTGAGATGTCAACGGACCTGATCGAGATCGATCCCGAGCAGCCTTCGCCACAGGCGCTGGCGCGCGCGGCGGCGGCCATCCGCGCCGGCCGCGTAGTTGCCGTCCCCACCGACACGCTTTACGCGCTGGTGGCCGACCCGTTCAACCTGCGGGCGGTGACGCAGGTGTTTTCGGCCAAGGGCCGGGCGCCCGAGCGATCGCTGCCCTTGCTCGTGAGCGACCTGCTCATGGCCGAGGAGCTGGCGCGCGAGCTGCCACAAAGCTTTTACCTGCTCGCCCGGCGCTTCTGGCCCGGGCCCCTGACGTTGATCGTGCCCGCTTCCGCCCGCGTGCCGCTGAAGGTCACCGGCAACACCGGGCGGCTCGCCCTGCGCCAGTCGCGTTCCAAAATCGCCAG
>JBMFPL010000035.1:0-15203 GCA_049969115.1 Bryobacteraceae bacterium
GGCATATTCTGCGACTGGTACGTCGAAATCAAGAAGCTGCGTTTCCGGGAAGACTCCGGCCTCGACGCAGACTGGCGCAACGTCCTGACGGTCTTCGAAACAGGCTTGCGCCTGCTCCATCCCGCCATGCCTTTCATCACCGAGGAGCTCTGGCAGCGGCTGGCGGCCGGCCAGTCGGAGCGCCCGCTTTCCATCGCACTGGCCCCGTACCCCGATCACGACCCGGCCGCCACCGACGAGGAAGCCGAGCGGCAGATGGAGCTGGTGCAGCAGATCATCGGCGCCGCGCGCAACCTGCGCGCCACTTTGCAACTGGATCCACGGCAAACCTTGGAGGCTGTTCTTTACTCGAAGGGCCTCGCCGCTGAGCTGGCGCAGCGTCACCGCGAGATCGTCGAGCGCCTGGCCGGCATCAGCCTGGACATTCAGAGCGAGGGCGCGCCCGCGCCCGGCCCCACTTTGCACTCGACGCCCGAGTTCGACCTTCTGCTGCGCATCTCCGCGGCGCAGAGCGACGTCCATCGCCGGCGGCTGGAGAAGGAAATCCAGCGGCTGGAATCCCTGGTGGCTTCCTCCCAGCGCCAGCTCAGCAACGAAGAATTCCTGCGGCGTGCCCCCGCCGAGGTGATCGCTTCCCTGCGCGAGAAGCTCGCCGGCTACGAAGATCAACTGGCCAGGCACCGCGAGGTGCTCGCCGCGCTCAGCCAATGATGCGCTTCGACGTGAATCACCCCGAGATCCTCGAAGTCGTGCGCCGCGCCTTGGCCGAAGACATCGGTTCCGGCGACATCACCTCGGAGGCCTGCGTTCCCATTCACCAGCGGGCCGCGGGGCGCTTCTTTGCGCGCGAGCCGTTGGTGGTGGCGGGCATTGAGTTGCTGCCGGTCATTTACCGGCAGCGCGGCGGGATCGAAGAGCTGCGCTTGGGGGTCGCCAGCGGTGACGAAGCGCAGCCGGGTCAGCAACTCGCCTACGTTCGCGGTTTGGCCCGCACCCTGTTGGAGTGCGAGCGCGTGGCCTTGAACTTTCTCCAGCACCTGAGCGGCGTGGCCACGCTAGCCCGTCGGTTCGTCCGGGCAGTGGAGGGAACCGGCTGCCGCGTGCTGGATACCCGCAAGACGACGCCCGGCCTGCGCCGCCTGGAAAAGATGGCCACCGCGGCGGGCGGGATCACCAACCACCGCATGGGTCTCTACGATGCGGTGCTCATCAAGAACAACCACATCGTGGCGGCGGGCGGCGTGCGCGAGGCGATCTTCCGGGCGCGTCGCCTGGGCCGCCCTATCGAGATCGAGGTGGGCAACCACCACCAGATCGAGGAAGCTCTCCAGTGCGGCGTTGCGCGCCTGCTGCTCGACAACTTCACGCCCGAGCAGGCGGCGGCTGAGATCCGTTTCATCGCGCGGCGCGCCCAGGTCGAGATCTCGGGCGGCATCACGCTGGAAAACGTCCGCGCCTACGCCGAAACTGGGGCCGACTTCGTTTCCACGGGCGCCGTCACGCACTCTGCCCGCGCGGTGGACATTCACTTCCGCTTGGAGCCGGTCTGAAGTGCCTCTGGATCTGGAAGCCGTCCAAGCCGCTCTCCCCGGTCGCCGGGTTCGCTGGTTCGCCCGCGTCGGCTCCACCATGGACGAAGCCGCGCGGCTGGTCGCCACGGGCGAGGCTGACGTCGTGGTGGCTGACGAGCAGACCGCCGGCCGCGGCCGCTTCGGGCGCGCCTGGCACTCCGAACCGGAGGCGGGTCTCTACGCCACGCTGATCCTGCGGCAGCCGTTGCGACCCGGGGACGCGCCTGCGCTCGCCCTGGCCCTGGCGCTGGCCACGGCCGAAGCGATCGCCCGCGTGGCCGATCTCGCTTGCGATTTGCGCTGGCCGAACGACGTGCTGCTGGATGGCAAGAAATGCGCGGGCATTCTGGTCGAAGCCGCGGAGGCCGCCTGGCTGGCGGGCATCGGCATCAACGTCAACCACAGCGAATTCCCGTCCGATCTGGCCCCTTACGCCACCTCCCTGCGGCTGGTCTCAGGACGGGCCCACTCGCGCGAGCGCCTGCTGGTGGAGCTGGTGCGGGCGGCCGAGAGCTTCACGCGCATGCTGGTGGAGACCGGGCCGCAGCCCGTGCTCGCCATGTTCCGCCGGGTCTCCAGCTTCGCCCGGGGCAAGCGGGTCTGCGTGGTCAACGAAGGCGGCGTGTTCCAGGGAGTTACGGACGACCTCGACCCGCGCGGCTTCCTGTGGCTGCGAACCGACGACGGCAACCGCGTCCTGCTCCGATCGGGAGGCGTCCGGCCGCTGGAGTGAATCCCCATGCTGGTCGCACTCGATGTCGGCAACACCAACGTCACCATCGGTGTTTTCTTGGGCGAGCGCCTGCTGGCGCGCTGGCGGCTGAGCACCGCCCGCGAACAGACGGCCGACGAGTGGGGCATCCTGATCCGCAATCTCTTCCTGCTCTCGGAACTCAGGCTGGACGCCATCAAGGGCATCATCGTCTCCAGCGTGGTCCCGCCGCTAGACGGAGCCCTGGCCGAGATGGCCGAAGAGTACTTCGGGCTGCCCGCCATGTTCGTCACGCCCGAAACCGACACCGGCTTGAAGATCTGCTACGAAAATCCCCGGGAAGTGGGCGCCGATCGCATCGTCAACAGCGTCGCCGCCTTCCACAAATACGGCGGCCCGTGCGTGATCGTGGATCTGGGCACCGCCATCACCTTCGATGCCGTTTCCGCGCAGGCCGAATACCTGGGCGGCCTCATCTGCGCGGGCATCGGCATCACCATCGAGAGCCTGTTCGCCAAGACGGCGCGCTTGCCCCTGGTCGAGTTCCGCGAACCCGCTCGTCTGATCGGCACCAATACCGTGGCCAGTATTCAAGCCGGCCTGTACTACGGCACGCTGGGCATGATAGATGGGATCCTGGAGCGGCTTGTGGCGCACCTGGGCTCGCAGACCAAACTGGTCGCCACCGGAGGCCAGGCGCGGCTGATCGTGCGGGGCTCCCGCTACCTCAGGCAAGTGGATGACAACCTGACTCTGGAGGGACTCCGCCTGATCTGGGAGCGCAACCGCAGGCCATGACGTCGCCTCCGCAGCCTCCGGATGAAGAGGACCGGGACTGGTCGTTCAACTACTTCAACTACTTCACCGAAATCGAGGAGCACTTCCAGCGCGCTCGCGGCACCGGGCTGTTTCTGCTCTCACCGCTGGACTGGGCCCTGATTGAAACCTGGAAAAACGCGGGCATCCCGCTGGAGGCCGTGCTTCGCGGCATTGACGCCGCGTTCGAGAAGTGGCGCAGCAGGCCCCGCCGCACCCAGATGATCAACTCGCTGGCTTACTGCGCCCAGGCCGTCCTGCGCGAAGCCGAGGCCATGGCGGGCCGCGTCCCGGCGCCGCGCGCGCGGCCTGCCTCGCCGCCCTTCTCCGTCGAGGAACTCCGCGCCTATCTGGAATCCAATGCGGCTGCGGTGCGCCGCCTGGGCGACCCGGTGCTCGAGCAAGTTGCACAGGCCCTCGAGCGGCTGGCTGCCGAAATCGAACAGCATGTCTCGGACCTGGAAGAGCTGGAGCGTCGCCTTACCGCGCTGGAGGACCGCATGATCGCAGCCGTGCGCGCCCGCCAGTCCGAAGAGGACCTGGTGGCCGCCCGCCGCGAGCTCGACCGCCAACTGCGCCCCTACCGCTCGAAGATGTCGGCCGAGCAACTGGCCATGCTGGAAAAGCAATTTCTGGAACGGCGGCTGCTGGAATCGCTGGGCCTGCCGCGCCTGAGCCTGTTTTACCTGGGCGCGTGAGTCCGCTCCGCCAGGCAGCCTCTGGCCTTACAGGAACCGCTGGGTGCCGTCCAGCTTTTGCCCGCTGAGCAGGAAGCCCGCCCGCGCCAAATGGTAGCCCGTATCGCGAAAAGTCACCAAGCTTGCCGCGGCGCGCAGGACCGCGTCCAGCGTGGCCACCATGCGCACCTTCAAGCCGGAAAGGAAACCGTAATGCCTGGCGGCGTAGCGCGCGGCTCCCAGCGCCCAGTCCGCAGAATACAGGGCGCGCACGCGCGGCTCCCGCCTGAGCGGAGGATCCACCGGTTCCTGCCACCGCACCCGCACGCCGGGCAGCAGCAGGATCTTGCGGCCCGCCCGGCGGATCTGCGCGGCCAGCTCCGCATCCGCCCAGGACTGCCCGTAGTGCTCGTCAAAGTATCGCAGCGCCTTCAGGAAGTAGCCGCGCACCATGAGTGCCGCCAGGGAGGGGAACTGGACCGGGACGGCGTCTTCCTCCAAAGGCGGCGGCGCCGCCGGCTCCCACCGTCCCGCCAGCGCCGCCCGTAAAGCCCCCGAGGCGTCCGGCACCCGGTAAAGTTGCGGGCACACTCTCCCTTCCGCATCCACAAGCAGCGGGCACACGCCCACCGCGCCGGTCTCGGCAGCGAGGCGATCGGCCAGCCTTCCCACCGTGTCCGGCGCTACCTCGGCTTCCGGCGCCAGGAACAGGAAGAACTCGCCCCTGGCCGTGCGCATGCCAATATTCAGGGCTTTGACGCGGCCGAAACGCCGGGGCAGCCTGAGGAAGGTGGCATGGGGAAACTCGCTGTCCAGGCGCGGGCATTCATCCTGCGACCCGTTGTCCACCACCAGGATCTCGAACCGCTCGCGCTCGCTCGATGCCTCCAGCGCAGCCAGGCAGTGACGCAACGCGGGCGCGTTGTCTTCGGAAACCACGATCACGGAAACCTGCGGGGGCGCCTGCTCTCGTTCCGCTTCACCCATCGAAACGCAATCATAGCGCACCCTCGGCCACGCTGCCCCGCCGCGCCTTGCCATAATAAAGTCATGCGCAGCGCGATGGGGCTTGCCGCGGTGTTGCTTGCCCTGGCCCTGCCCGCCGTCGCTGAACCCCCGATGACCCGGCTCCGCGTCGAGGTGCGCAACTACAACAACAAGCCGGTGGAACGGGCCAGCGTGGTCGTGCGTTTCGTTGAGGGACGCTCACCCGCCAAGCTGGGCAAGAAGATCGTCACCCAGTGGGAATTGCGCACCAACCAGGATGGCGTGGTCAAGGTCCCGCCCATCCCGCAGGGCAAGATCTTGATTCAGGTCATCGCCAAGGGCTACCAAACTTTCGGCCAAACCTTCGACGTGGCTGAGGAGGAAAAAACTATCGAGATCAAACTGAATCCTCCGCAGCCGCAGTACTCGGCGCACCAGTAACGGGGGGATCGCTCAGAGGATCAGTTCCAGCTTCTCGCGATCGAAGCGCACCTTCTTGCCGTGATCCAGCGCGAGTCCGGCCATGCAGACCGCCACCGCGTGCGAGAAGCCGGCCTGGATATCGGCCCGCGGCGTGCCGCGCGTACGCACGCACTCGAGGAAGTTCTCCATGTGGGTGTTCATGGGCTCCTCGGGCACGGCGATTTCCTCCGTGATGCGGTCGGGCATGCGGCTGCCCTCGCCAGTGATTTTCATGGCGTCCGCATCCAGGGTGCCGCGCGTGCCGAACCACAGGTTGCAGTTGCGCGCGGCGTTGGTCAGGCTCATGGCGAAGCTGACCAGAAAACCCTTGGGGTAATCGAGTAAGGCGTGGAACACGTCCGAGGTCTCGCGCCCGTCCTTCCACAGGTAGACGCCGCCGTTGGCCACCGCGCCGGCCGGGTAGGGATCGTCCAGGAACCAGTGCACCAGATCGATGAAATGGCACATCCACAGACCAGCGATGCCATTGGTGTAATCGCGGAACAGTTGCCATTCCCGGAAGCGCCGCGCATCGAAGGGACGGGAAGGCCGGTGCATCAGGAACTGCGGCCAGGCCACGTCTTCGGGACGGATGTGCGTGTAGTCGCGTCGCCAGCGAGGCTCCTGAAAATTCACCGAGAACTCGACCCGCGTGACTTGGCCGAGCGCTCCCGAGCGGACCAGGCGCGCCGCTCCTGCCATGCGCGGCTCGCTGCGCCGCTGGGTGCCGATCTGCACCACGCGGTCGCTCTTGCGAACCGCCAGGTAGGCCGCCTTGGCCTCGTTGAAATCCACCCCCATGGGCTTCTCGCAATAGGCATCCTTGCCCGCCTCCACCGCGTCCTTGAGCATGATGGAGTGGGTGAAGTCGGGGGCGGCGATCAATACCGCGTCCACGTCGCGCCAGCCCAGCAGCTCCTTGTAGTCCACGGTCTGCCGCGGCTTGATCCCCCACGTCTTCTCGACGAACTGGACCGCGCGCTCGCGGTTGGGGCGGTAGACGTCGCAAATGGCGGTGATCACGGCGTTGCCAGTCCTGGCCTGAGCCACCTGGCGCATGAGCTCGGAGCCGCGACCGCCAGCGCCGATGACGCCGATCTGGATCCGGTCATTGGCCGAGCGCGCCGGCAGCATCGTCGCGCCCAGCGATGCGGAAACAAAGCAGCGACGGGAAATCTCGGAACTTTGCGCGGGCATACAGTTCATAGAAGCGCACTCGGCCGCCTGTTGGCAAGGCCCAGCTTGTTCAAGCCTGTCGGAAACGGGTCGAGCTTGCCTGATCGGCGTTCACATGCGGGCCGGACCCGCGGCAGGCGCTTCAGGGTTGCCTGGCCTGGGGGGCATTCGAAGGCGCCGGAGCTTTGCGGATTTCCTCGAAGTAACGCTGCACGTAATCGCGCAAGAACAGCGGGACCTCGTCGCGGTGAATCTCGCCGCCCCGGTCGGCATGCGCCGTCTGTCTGTCCGAATAGGGCGTGCGCAGCTTCTGGGTGCCCGAGCTCACCTCGACCATGATCTCGCCGGTCAGCGTCGCCTGCCTGCGCCCGATCAACTCGGTGAGCTTGCCCATGGCAGCCTGCTGCTCGGCCAGGGCAGTGTCCTTGCGGCCGTCTTCCCTGCCGATCCCGCTTCGGCCCTCGCGGGCCGGCTGCACATCGGTGTCAGGACCGCTCGTTTTGCCCGAAGCGCCCTGCGCGCTCTGCGCGGCCTCGCCCTCCTGATCGCCGTCGGCCTGCTGCCTGCCCTCGGCCGCGGACTGGCGGCCTGGTCCGGGCGTTCCTTTTTCCGTGCCGCGACGACCCGATCGCGCGGATTCGGCGCCCGTTTCGCCGGACTCCAAGCCCTGCGAATTCCCGTGGGACGGCCGTGATTTCAGTTGGGAGAGCAAGCTGGCCAGCGCCTCCCGGAACTTCTCCATCAGGCCGCTGTTCTCGTTGTTCCAGGGCTGGCGGGAATCGGCGCCCGTAGCTGCCTGGTCGCCAGCGGAACCGTCAGATGCCCGCGCCAATCCCTCCCCCTGCTCGACCTCGCTGCCTTCCTCTGCGGTGCTGGAGGGAACGGGCTGGCTGAGATCGGGGCGCGGCGGCGCCGGCGTCAGTTCGCCGCCGCCGCTGCCCTCATGCGCCAGCGCTTGCGCGACCCTTCTAGCCTCGTTGTCGCCTGCCTGCGAACCGATCCCGAGCCCTTCCAGCATGCGGCGGATCCGCTCCACCACCGCCGGTTCCGCCTTGGGCGATTCCTCACCGGCTGCCCTGGCACCCGGCCACGCGGCTGCGGCTGCCGGCGGGCGCAGATCCAAACGCCCCGTCGGGCCGTAACGCCAGGCGAACAGGCTGGAGGCGATCACGGTCAGCCCGGCCAGGGCCCACAACGACCGCGGCGCACGCACCGGCTCGGCACGCCTGGGATCCAGTTCGCCCGCCAGCCGCCCCGCCTGCGCGAACAGGGTCCAGCGCGCCTCCTCGTTCAGCGCCCGCGATCCGTTGAGGGAATGGAAGTAGAAGGCGGTGGAAAGAGTGTCATGCAACTGGAGGCGGCGGTCCACTTCTTGAAGCAGCGGGTAGGGTCGTGGACGCCGGCCCAGCACCCTGGCCAAGGCGATAGCCGTGGTGCCTACCGTCCACGCCGCCAGCCACCATCCCTCGACCACCTGCGCCCCGGCCGCCACCAAGACAATCAAAGCAGCCACGCCGAGCGAAAGCGCCCAGGAGCCCTGCGCAAGCGCAACGTTCGCCCAGCGCCGGCGCACCAAGCGTCGCGCCAGCATTTGCAAAGCTTCGCCCGTCGTGCTCAGGCCGCCCTCACCGCCGGCCGCTCGCCCCGTGTCCATGTATCCACCATCCTATCACCGCGCCGCACGAGGACGACGACGGAGGCATGCGGCGTCGTGCTCGGGGCCCGTGGCAATCAGGAAAACTGGCCGTTACAGCATGGTGTGGGGTGGGTGATGGGATTCGAACCCACGACTCCCGGAACCACAATCCGGTGCTCTACCAGCTGAGCTACACCCACCGCTGGGGAAGCCGTTTCCAGTGTATCACATCCGGCGGTCGCATCCGGGGTCGAACCAGCGGCTTCAGGATCAAGGGATTACGGAAGCGGCTTCAGGATCTTGATGCCGGGCGGCAGACGGAACAAATCGTCGCTCAATCCGGGATTGATCTCCACGCGCTCCGAATACATCTGGAAGATCTTCTCGCCGTCCCGCTCGCGCTCGATCACGTACGGCCATTGCACCCCGCCCACGTCACGATACTTCGAGTAGACGGTGACCTCTTCGATGCGGCGCCGCGTCCTTGGATCCCTGCGGTAGAAGACCTGCCGGACGGGCAGCAAACTGGAGGCGTTCAGGTACACCGTCACGCTCCGGTTGTCCGCATCCGTGATTTCGATCGTCTCGACTTGCTGCCCCTGCCACAGGTCGGTCCCGCACCACTCGACCAGCAACCCCGGCTCGTCCAGCCGCTGGCGCAGGATGTAGAAGACGTTGCACAGCGTGGTCTCACGGTAGCGTTCCAGCGTCTCGGCGGGCAGGGGACGCGCGCCGCGGAATGTGATCTGATAGCCCTCCTTTTCCGTGAAAAGGACCGCGCCGCCCTCCTCGTTGTTGCCGAAGGATTGCCGCTCGCGCACGCGCAACAGCCCTGGATGGGGAACCTCCGCGGAGCTCAGGTAGCGCGTGGAAATCGTGGTGCGCGCCAGGCCGGAGAGTTCTTCCCTGTAGAACGAGTAGGCCCGCCCGGCCTCGACCCGGTCGCGCATGGAGCGGAATTTTTCGCCCCCCAGAGCCGCCAGGGCCCGCTGGAGCAATTCGCGCCCGCGCTGCTCGCGTTGCTGGGCCCCCAGGGACGGGCAGGCCAGCGCGCCGACCAGGAGGGAGGCAAACCATCTGCAGGTGAGCACATGCATGGCTCTGAAGGCAGTGTAGCCCAGTGATGAGCGGCCGGGAGCCGAGGGGTGCGCGTAACTAGTAGATACTGCTAATAGAAATTTTACTTGACAAGCTACCATATATTGGGCCATGATCGAAAACGTCGCCCCTGCCGGGCCCGGTTGACCTTCACGGGCACGCCGCCGCCAGGGCGCCCGCCGTAGCGTCCTGCCTGCCAGGGGCCAGACGTGATACTGTCGTCGCCAAGGAGTCCTCACCATGGGTCAGTTGAGCGTGGAAAAGCCTTCCCCCAACCCAGCTATCAAGCGCAACCTGCGTCCGGGCGAGCGCACCGGCATCAGTTTCGTCCGCTACTTCACAGCCCATCTGGAGCCTGGCCGCACGCCTTATGACGAGGTCCGCTGGGAGCTGCGTCACTGCTCGATCACCAATGAAAAAGGCGAAATCATTTTCGAGCAGCGCGACGTCGAGGTGCCTGCCGACTGGTCGCAAACCGCGGCCAACATCGTGGCCAGCAAGTATTTCCACGGCCGTCTCGGCTCGGAAGAGCGCGAACGCAGCGTCGCTCAGTTGGTGCGCCGTGTGGTGGACACCATCACCGCCTGGGGCAAGGAGGGCCGCTACTTCCGCACCGAGGAAGATGCGGAGAACTTCCGCGCCGATCTGGCCCACCTGCTGCTCAACCAGAAGGCCTCGTTCAACTCGCCGGTCTGGTTCAATGTGGGCGTGCCCGAGGCCCGCGGATACGGCTACTACTACGACGCCGAAACCGACGCCATCCGCAAATTGGAGCCGGGCGGCCAGATCCGGCCTCAGTGCTCGGCCTGCTTCATCCTTTCGGTGCGTGATTCGCTGGAGTCCATTCTAGAGCTGGCCAAGGTGGAAGGGATGCTTTTCAAGTGGGGATCGGGCACCGGCACCAATCTCTCGCCCCTGCGCGAGCGCAATGCCCCGCTGTCGGGCGGAGGCCGCGCTTCCGGCCCGCTGAGCTTCATGAAGGGCTTCGACGCCTTCGCCGGCGTCATCAAGAGCGGCGGCAAGACGCGCCGCGCCGCCAAGATGGTCATCCTCAACATTGACCATCCCGACATCGAAGAGTTCATCTGGTGCAAGGCGCGCGAGGAAAAGAAGGCGCACGCGCTAATTGACGCGGGCTACGATCCCTCGCTGGACGGGGAAGCCTACAGCTCGGTCTTCTTCCAGAACGCCAACAACTCCGTGCGCGTCACCGACGAGTTCATGCGCGCCGTGGTGGAAAACGGCGAGTGGTGGACCCGCTCGCGCCTGAGCGGCCAGCCCGTGCGCCGCCACCAGGCCCGCGACCTTCTGCGCCAGATCGCCGAAGCCACCCACCAGTGCGGCGATCCCGGCATGCAGTTCGACACCACCATCAATCGCTGGCACACCTGCAAGGCCAGCGGGCGGATCAACGCTTCCAACCCCTGCTCCGAGTACATGTTCCTGGACGATTCGGCCTGCAACCTCGCCTCCCTGAACCTGATGAAGTTCCTGGGCCCGGACGGCCAGTTCGACGTGGAAGCCTTCCGTCATGCCGTGGACACCATGATCCTGGCGCAGGAAATGATCGTGGACAGTGCTAGCTACCCCACCGAGAAGGTGGCCGAGAATTCGCACAACTTCCGTCCGCTGGGCCTGGGCTACGCCAATCTGGGTTCGCTGCTGATGGCGCTCGGTCTGCCTTACGATAGCGACGAGGGCCGCGACTACGCCGCCGCCGTCACCGCGCTGATGACCGGCCAGGCTTACCTGACCAGCGCCCGCCTGGCCAAGGCGCTCGGCCCCTTCCCCTCCTACGCCCCCAACGAGGAGTCCTTCCTGGAGGTCATCCGCATGCACCGCGGGGCGCTGGGGCGGATCAATTCCCACCGCGTGCCCGCCGGCCTGCTCGCGGCCGCGTGCGATTGCTGGGACCAGGCTTACGAACTGGGTCGCCGCGCTGGTTTCCGCAACGCCCAAGTAACCCTCATCGCCCCCACGGGGACCATCGGCTTCATGATGGACTGCGACACCACCGGCATCGAACCCGATCTGGCCCTGGTCAAGTACAAGAAGCTGGTAGGCGGGGGCGTGCTTCGCATCGTCAACAACACCGTGCCCCAGGCGCTGTTCCGGTTGGGCTACAGTCCCGAGCAGGTCGAGCGCATCGTCAGCCACATTGACGCCACTGGCACCATCGAGGGAGCGCCTGAGCTGAAGCCCGAGCACCTCGCGGTGTTCGATTGCAGCCTGAGGCCCGCCAACGGCACGCGCTTCATTCACCACATGGGCCACATCCGCATGATGGCGGCCGTGCAGCCGTTCCTGTCCGGCGCCATTTCCAAGACCATCAACATGCCCGAGGACTCCTCGGTCGAAGACATCATGAACGCCTACCTGGAGAGCTGGCGTTTGGGCTTGAAGGCGGTCGCCATCTACCGCGATGGCTCCAAGCGCACTCAGCCGCTCAGCGCCAAACCCGAAGGCGAACGCAAGACCGCGGCCGGCCCCGCGGAGAAGGTCATTTACCGCCCGGTACGCCGCAAGCTGCCCGACGAGCGGCAGTCCATCACCCACAAGTTCTCGATCGCCGGTCACGAGGGCTACATCACGGTCGGCCTGTACGAAGACGGCACGCCCGGCGAGATCTTCATCACCATGGCCAAGGAGGGCTCCACCATCTCCGGTCTCATGGACGGCTTCGCCACCGCCATCAGTTTCGCTTTGCAGTGGGGCGTGCCGCTGAAATTCCTGGTGGACAAGTTCAGCCACGTACGGTTCGAGCCGAGCGGCTGGACCAACAACCCGCAGATTCCCTACGCCAAGTCGATCCTCGATTACATCTTCCGCTGGCTGGGGGCCAAGTTCCTGGGACCCGAGTACGCAGTGACCGAGGCCGGCGAGACGCCCACGCTCAAGCCCACCGAACCCGACTTGCAGCCCAAACTTCCCTTCGACACCGCGCCCAGCGATGCACCGCTTTGCGCGGAGTGCGGTTCGCTGATGGTGCGCAGCGGCACTTGCTACCGGTGCGCCAACTGCGGCAGCACCAGCGGGTGCGGATAGGGCTGGTGCGGGCGGACGCCCGCTGGAGGCGGGGCCGGGGGGTATCATGAAGACATGCCCGCCGCCCTAACTCGTCGGGCCCTTTTCCCGTTCGTCTTTCTCCGGCCCGCTCTCCAACGCCGTCCCAACATCCTTGTGGTGATGTCCGACCAGGAATCGGCCCTGTTGCCAGGACCGGCGTCGCTGCCCAACCGCCAGCGCCTGGCCGAGCGTGGCGTCAGCTTCCGCTACGCCTTCTGCAATACGCCGCAATGCTCAGCGGCGCGCTCCAGCCTGCTGACAGGGCTCGAGCCTCACCGCACGGGGGTAATCGCTAACGTGGACGCCAGCTCGCTCGGCAAGCCGCTGCCTGCCTCCCTTCCCACGCTGGGAGCCGTGTTGCGGGATGCTGGCTACCGCACCGGTTACTTCGGCAAGTGGCATCTGGGCAACGACGCCGTCGGCCTCGAGCAGTACGGCTTCCAGACGTATGCGCCCTGGAAGTCCGAAGAATCCACCGCGCGCGAGGCAGCACGCTGGATCCGCTCCCAACCCGAGCCGTGGCTGGCCTGGGTGTCCTTCGTCAACCCCCACGACATCTACGAGGCGCCTCGTCTTCTGGAGCGGATCCAGTCTCGCCCGGGCGTGCTGCCGCCGGCCTCGGGACTGGAATCGCTCGAGGGCAAGCCTTGCGAACAACGCGAATACGTGGAATACGATCAGGGCCGGATAGCGCGCCGCTTCGGCCTCTCCGAATGGGTTCGCTACCGCAGTTACTATCTCGATCTGGTCGAAAAGGTCGACGCCCTGCTAGGTGCCGTGCTGGAGGCGTGCACACTGGAGCGAACCATCGCCGTCTACACCAGCGACCATGGCGACGCCCTCGGCGAGCACGGACTGGCTTTCAAAGGCCCCTTCATGTACGAGCCGCTCATCCGTATTCCCTTGGTAATTGCCTCGCCCGGCGGTGAGCTGGGTCGCGGCGAGCGCACGGATCTGGTTACGCAGGCCGACCTGGCGCCCACGCTGGCCGCGCTGGCGGGCGTCGCCTGGCCCTCGCCCGTCACCGGCCTGAATCTGGCGCGCGTCCGCGACCCACGCCGCCAAATTTTCCTCGAGTACTTCGCCAAGCAGAGGTGGGTGAACCCCATCCGGACCATCCGCACGCGGCGCTGGAAGCTGAACCGCTACGATCGAGGCAACGTGGAGCTGTACGACCTCGAACGGGATCCTGACGAGCTGCGCAATCTCGCGGGTGATCCCTCGCTGGCAGGGCTGCGAAGCGAGCTCGAAGCGCGCCTGGACGCCTGGCGGAAGCGTTGGCCCGAAATCCCTCCGAGAACTCGGCCGGCTGGAGCCACTATATAGGCAAAGCACAGTCCTCCAGGGGCGTCTCTCGGGGGCGCCCAACGGCTCACTGCACGTGTCAGCCCGCGCCGGGCGGCTGTTTCATCAGGCCGCCCGGCCCCTCAACTCTGTCCGAGAATTCGCCGCACGCGCTCGGCGTTCTCGCGCACCTGGTCGCTGAAACGCGGGTACATGCCAACGATGACGGCGTCGATGGGCTTGATGTTTTCGAATGCGGTCCGGAAGGCGCGGTCTATGCTTTCCGGGGTGTCCGTGAGCCTGCCCGCGGCAAGGATCTTGAAAGCCAGGCACGGCTTGCGCGCCTGCCGGATGGCGCGGAACATACGAGGGGGATCCTGGGGCAGATACACTTCGCCCAGCGGCCGCTGCCCCAGCAGATTGACGATCTCCTGCTCGGTCCTGGTCACCCGGTACACGCAGGTCATGAAAAAGTCAAGGTCCCAGCCACGGCTTTCCACTTCCTCGACCACCACGGGATTGTGCGTCGAAAGGCCGACCAGCACCCCGCTGTCCCGCACCGCCTTCAAGAAGTCGAGGATTTTGTTCTGCTCGCCGTTGCGCCAGCGCCGGTCGGTGGTACCGCCGTGATGCACGATGCCGATGGGGCCCATGCGGGCAATCTTCGGGATCCAGCTCAAATCCTCCTCCATGCGCCGCGAACTCAGCAGGATCCACTGGATCTTGCCGCCCTGCTCGCGGTAGCGCTGGATGTCCTCGAGACCGCGCTTGGCGTCGGAAAGCTGCCAGGTGTTGATGCCGTTTTCCTCGCACGCGCGGACAGTTTTCCAGACGTTCTCCGGCGTGGACCACTCCATCATGTGCTGGTCCAGCAGCCGGTTGAAATGCGAAAAACCGTAGAAAGGATTGGCGCCCAGAATCAGGCGCGTCACCCGGTAACGTCCCAGTTTGACGGTCGGCAGCAGCGGCGCCGGGGCACCCGGGGCAGCCAGGGCGGCGGAGGCTTGCAGGAATGTGCGGCGTGTGGTGTGCATCGCGGAACCTCGCCGGCCATTCTATCTTCTCTCGTAGCGCCCCATGTACTGCGCCTCGGCCAGCACGTGACCTTTGAGGGCCCGGTCCAGCTCGGCGCGGCGCGATCCCTCGGGCAGTTTCAGCGACTCCACATCCAGCGCGGAGAGCCGGAAGAAGTAGCGGTGCGGCCCGTGGCCGCGGGGCGGGCAGGGACCTCCATAGCCGCGCTTGCCGAAGTCATTGGTCCCGCTGACGCCCATCTGCCCGGGCTTGAAACCTTGCGCGATCGCGTGAACTACGGCAGGGATGTCCCACAGCAGCCAGTGGTTCCAGATGCCTACCGGCGCATCGGGATCATCCACGATCAGCGCGAAGCTCTTGGTTGCTGGCGGCTCGCCGCTCCACTCCAAGGCCGGCGAGAGGTCCGCCCCGTCACAGGTGTGCAGTTTGGGAATCATGGCGCCTTGCGCGAAGGCGCTGATCACCAGTTTCATGGCCATGATCACCTCCTCGCCATCGCTAACCCGCCAAGCGCCCGGTCCAGCGCTTCCACAAAGAAATGCTCGCCCCACATCACTGACTCGTTCACGCCCAGTCCCTTGTGCAGGTGGTAAACGCCGCCCTTGAGGATTCCTTCCCATTCGGGATCGTCGCGCGCCACCCAGCGCGTGGCCAGCGTCCGCAGGATGTGACGGGCCGCCGCC
>JBMFPL010000036.1:0-15161 GCA_049969115.1 Bryobacteraceae bacterium
AGAGGGCCAAGCCTTCCTCGGGCATCCCATAGGCCAGCGGATGCGCCGGGTCGAAGCGCACGCGCAGCGTGGAGCCGGGGCACCAGAACTCCTTGGACGATTTGCCGGCTGCCAGGTTGCGCAGCCGCAGGCCCAGCTTTTCGACGGGGAACATGGAAGCGTCGCCCAGGGTGATCAGCGTGCCGCCCTGCTCGACGAATTCGCGCAACGCCTTCACGCCTTCCTCGCCGATGCCGCTGCGGTATTCGGGCGGATATTCCTCTTCGACCGGCGGCGGAGCCTCGCCCTGCCGCTCGCGCCGTTCGCCCGTGATGCGGGCGGTGGAGTCGTCGGGAAGGAGAAAGACATCGTAGTCCTGGCGCAGCCCGCCTTTCTTGATTTCGGCGTCCATCACGCTCTTGTAGGGAAAGCCGAACTGCTCCAGCAGCAGGCGGGTCCATCCTTCATCCATGTTGCCGCCCGAGTAACGCCGGTACAGGCCGGTACGCAGCCTTTCCACAGGCCGCGCCGCATCGGCCGGATCCTGTTCGAGGGGAATGAAGTCCACGCCCGTGGCGCGCGCGACCTCAGCCAGCGCGGCCGCCGGGCCGGAGACGATGAAATCGCCAGGACGGCGGTCCCGCCACGCCCGATGCAACCGGCGGACGGCCGCGCCGCGATCGAGCAGCAGGTTGGTGGCACGGAAACTGTCGTTGAGGCGGCCATCGAGCGCATAAGCCGAGGCGCCTGGCGGCGCGGCGCCCTGGGGCTTCAGCTCGCTCGTGACTTTCTCCAGCTCCACGCGCACCGGGTCGTCGCAAGGATCCACCCGCACGCCCATGAACTCGAACATGGTGTCGGTGGCCAGATCGTAGGGCCGTATTGGCGTGCCGTCGCGAGCTCGCGTCCATTCGTTGTCGGGGTAGAAGGTGCGGCCGAGCAGGTAGCGGATGAGTCCCATCTTGGGCTGCGCCAGCGAGACCACGAACGTGCCTGCCGGATAGCTCATGCCGGAGGGCAGCGTGAAGCCACTCCGCGCACGATGAACTTCGATGCCCTGCGCGAGTAGGTTGTTGATCATTTTCAGGGCTGTGAGCGGATCGTGCTGCGCGGGCGGGACCAGGTAGGCTTTGGGCTTGCCCTGCGCCCCGCGCTCGGTCTGCCGTTTCGCCTTGTAGAACGCGTTCCACAGCACCGTTTCGCGATTGCGCGCAGCCAGATCGAGCACGGCCCAGGCCGCGACCTTCTGCCGCTCGACGATGTCGCGCAACCGCCACCAGCCGCCCGGCCAGGGATTGGGGAACGTAGTCTGCGGCGCGTAAGCCGGGAAGCCGCGCGCTCCGCCACGGAGTTGGTCGGGGTGGATGTAGATGGGCGTGGCCAGGCGTGCGCTGGCCGATTCCGTCAGCATTCCCGCGATGTTATGGAACGGCGCGATCCAGTGGAAACCGAAGTGACCCCAGCCGGAATACTCCGCCATGTTGATAATGCCGGAAAGCCCGGCCTCCTCTTCCTTGTAAGCAATGTGTGCACCGTACCAGCTCATCTCGCGCCACACCAGCGGGTCGGCATGCGGGCGGATGGGTTCGGTGTACGGGGGAACGTAAAGCCGCGGGCCGTAACTGCCCATGTGGTGATGATCCACGTAAGCCTGAGGAATCCATTCGCGGAAGAGAATGCGCGCGGCGTAGCGCGACTCGACCAGGTTGAGCTGGAAGGCGTCGCGATTGTTGTCGTGCCCCGCGTATTGGTGATACAGCCAGGGCAGGTTGCTGCCTTCGTACTCGGTGCCCAGGGTTTTTTCGTACCAGTCAGCGACCATTTCCGCGCCGTCCGGGTTGAAACACGGGATCAGCAGGAAGATGACGTTTTCCAGGATGCGGCGGGTAGCGGCATCGTCGCGCGCCACCAGCTCGTAGGCGAGCTCGGGTGCCATTTGCGTACCGCCGATCTCGGTGGCGTGCAGGCTCATGGACTGGCAGATGACCGCGCGGCCTTCGGCCACCAGTTCCGCCGCTTCCTGTTCGCTGAGACCCCGCGGGTCACTCAGGCGCAGGTTGACCTGCCGCAGCCGCTCCAACCGCTCCATGTTTTCAGGCGCGGTGACGATCACCAGGAGGAAGGGGCGGCCTTCGGTCGACGGGCCCATCTCGACGACCTTCAGCTTGCCCGCCGCCTCGCGCTCCAGCAGGCGGTAATACTCGACGATCCGCGCCCACCGTGCGATCTTGCGGTCGCTGCCGAGCTGGAAGCCGAAGAACTTCTCGGGCGGCGTGACGGACTTGGGTTCTGCGCCGCGCGCCACGAACGCCGCCAGCGTGAGCGCGAACCACGCGCGAACGGCACACGATGCATAAAACATAAGGAACCTCACTGACCGGGTGGGCGATTGTAGCATATCCGGCCGGTCGGTTGACGCTGCTAGACTGGGCTGGTGAGACGCCCCTTTCGCTTGCTTTCGCCTGTTGGAGGTTGGATCGTGGCGGGGTGTCTATTGCTGCTCGCTCTGCCTTTGCGCGCGCAGCGGATGTCGGCGGGCATCGTTGCCGGCCGGGCTGTCACCGGCGGCTTCCACGACCTGACTGACCACTTCTTTCTTCCACCGTTGGGGCCGGACGGCTCTTGGTACCGGGGAAGCATGCGCGTCTGGCCGCGCTCGCGCGACTGGGTGGCGGGCGGCATGCTCGAAATCAGGCTCCGTGGTGATTGGTCGCTGGAGTTCGATGCGCTGTGGCGCGAGTTACGGGGTCAGTCAGCGTCCTTCGCGCTGCCCTCGAAGCCGCCGGAGAAGGGCTCACCGGGGCAGATCGTCACTTGGCAGTTCCCCATTTTGCTGAAATACCGGTTCCCGCGCCGCGGCGCACGCCCCTTCCTTGCCGGCGGTCCGGCGTTCCGGACCATCGGCAACGTGGGCGGCGCCGGCCATACTTACTCGCGCCACGGTATGGCGGTTTCGGGCGGCCTGGAAATGACCTGGCGCGGCGTCAGGATCGCTCCGACCCTGCGCTACACGCTCTGGGCGGGCGACAGGAGCACGGGCGCCTGGCGGACCGCGTCGGACCAGCTCGAAGCCCTGGTCGCTTTCAGCGGCGCCCGCGAGGAGAAGTGGCGCCCTCTGGGCGAGCGCGTCGCCGTAGGGTTCGCCCTGGGTATGAACCTGAATGGCGACTATCCGAGAACCACGGAGGTTCACCGCGCGGGGACGGAGTGGGCGTATGCGATGACCTACACGGGGCTGCGCAGCGCGATTTACGGTCCCGTGATTGATGCGCGACTGGGAGGCGGGTTCTCGGTGGAGGCTGCGGCGCTGCTGCGCCCCGTGGGTCGGCGGAGCGAGGCGACGTCGTCCCAGGGGTTTACCCTTGCACCGTGGACGACGCGCCTGCCTACGTGGGTCTTTCCGGTGCTCGTGAAGAAGAGGTTATCGAGGGGCGCCTGGGCACCCTTCATGGCGTTGGGGCCGTCGTTGCGCAAGCGGCAATTCTTCAGCAGCATTTCGCCTTATGGCGTGACCGCCGTGGTGGGGACCGAATTCCAGACAGGTCCTGCCAGGATCGCGCCCTCACTGCGCTTTACACGGTGGGGCGAGAATCGAGAGGGGTGGTGGCCGCGCCGCAATCAACTGGAAGCGCTGGTGTACTTCTCATTCTGAGCGAGCGGCTTCGTCGCCGGCAGGTGGCTGGCCGCCCGGCACGATCGTCGCCTGGCGGAGCTTTTCCAGTTCGCGCCGCGCGATGGCCGCCCATGGACTGCTGGGATCCAGCCGCAAGTAAATTTGCCAGTGCCGGACCGCCTCCAGCGTGCGCCCGCTCAACTGGTAAAGCAGGGCCAGGTTGTAGTGGGCGTCGGCGTAGTTGGGATCCAGCCGTAGGGCCTGCTCGTAATGGGCAATCGCGGCCGGTCGGTCGTCCATCTCGTCGTAGAGATTCCCCAAGTTGTAGTGGGCCAGTGCGTAGCCGGGCTCGATTTCGAGCGCGCGTCGATACCAGAGCTCGGCCTGCGCCCACATGCGGCGGTGGAAAAACAGCGTGCCCAGGTTGACCATGGCCCCGGCCGACCGCGGATCGAGCGTGACCGCATTCAGGTATGCTTGCAGGATCTGATCGAAGGGAGCCCCGGAACGCTCCAGCTCTAGACCCTTCTCGAACCACTGCTCGGCTTCGCGGGCTCGGGCAGCAGGCGGCCGGCCCCGCCCACGAGCGCCCGGGAAATTGACCAGGCGGTCCAGTTCCTGCTGGTCGAAGTCGAGCAGGAGCTGGCCCGAGACCGGCTCCATTTTCTGGCCGCCGACGATCACCGCGATGTGGCGTCCCTCGCGCACGATGCGGAGCTGTTTGAGCGGCTCGTCGAGCTCGCCCACCTTGCGGCGCACTGCGCTCAGGATGCTGCGGATTCTGGCCGCAGAGAGGCGCTGGCTGGCCAGCTTGCGCAACGTGCCCAGCGCAAGCAGATCGCCGAAGCGGAACTGTTGCTGGGCGGGGATTAGTTGCTGACGTTCCCAACTGCGCAATTGCGTTTCCGAGATGCCGAGCAGGCGGCGCACCTGCGCCCGGGTGTAGGTGGTCTCGGCGCCGAGCACGCGCATGGGCCGTGTGTGGAAGTGAGATTGTAGCACGCGCCCGACAAGATCACACTGGGCGGGCGCAATCGCAAACCGTTTGCATGCCGCGAGTTCCCCGCGGCCTCTCCGGACGCTGCTTTGTCATTGACAACGGCAAATCGGACATAGGATACTGGATAGTTGCCGCAAGTCATTTTCAGTAAGCCGCGTCCCGGCAGGTCCGCAGGAGGGACCGTGAGTCGGCTCAAAACGGTGCTCGATCTGGCGGAAGGTGAGTCCGGGATCATCGCCCAGCTGGACCTGCCCGAGGAGGCAGCTCTTCGCTTGATGGCGTTCGGCTTCCTGCCAGGTGCCCGCGTCGAAGCGGGCAGGACGGCGCCCGGCGGCGACCCGCGCGTCTACCGGGTGGATGGAGCCGAAATCGCCCTGCGCGCGGAAACCGCGTGCCGCCTCATACTGCGTCCCGCCCAGGGCGAGAACGAATCATTATGATCGGCGCTTGCCAGTGCGAGAGCTGCGGGCTGGCCAGGGCGCAGGGACACGGCAAAAGCAGGCCAACCGTCGTCGCCATCGCAGGCCCTCCCAACTCCGGCAAGTCCACACTGTTCAACCGGCTGACCGGCTTGCGGCAGAAGGTGGCCAACTACCCCGGCGTGACCGTTGAGTACCGCGTGGGCAAAACCCGTGTCGCCCAAGGGCACGAGGTCACGCTTCTGGACCTTCCTGGCATCTACAGCCTCTCCCCTTGCTCGGAGGACGAGCGGATCGCGCACGACGTACTCACTGGCAAAGCGCCTGGCATACCCAAGCCGGACGCGGTCATCGTGGTGCTGGACGCCAATCTTCTGAGCCGGCACCTGGCCGCGGCCGCTCCCGTGCTTGCGCTGGGGCTCCCCGCCATCGTGGTGTTGAATATGAGCGACGAGTTGCGCGAGCGCGGCGGTCATGTGGACGTGGAGGCCCTGTCCGAATACTTGGGCGCGCCCGTGGCCTTGATCAGCGCGGCGCAGGGCGTGGGCATGGAGCCGGTTTACGAGTTCCTGGAAGGCCGCACCCGGCCAACGACTCCCCGCATTGACCGCGCCCTTCTCAACGACATCCCGCGCTGCCGGCTGTGGGCGTTGCACCTGGGGCGGCAGGCGTGGCAGCCTCCGGGGCCTTCTCGGCTGACCCAGCGCCTCGACACCCTGTTCCTCCACCCCGTGGTGGGGCCACTGATTTTCCTGGCCGTGGTAGTGGCGGTCTTCCAGACGATTTTCGCCGGCGCCCGCCCGCTGATGCACGGCTTGCAGCTTCTCATCGAGGCATCGGGCCGGAGGGTTGGGCGCATGGCTCCCGGTGAGACCCTGCGGTCGCTGCTGGTGGATGGCGTCTGGTCGGGCGCCGGAGCGGTGGTGGTTTTTCTGCCCCAGATCCTGCTGCTGTTCTTGTTCATCGGCATCCTGGAGGATTCCGGGTACATGGCGCGCGCGGCCCTGATCGCCGACCGCACTATGGCGCGCGTGGGCCTGCAAGGCAAGTCGTTCATCCCGCTGGTTTCGGCCTACGCCTGCGCGGTGCCCGCCATCATGGCCACGCGCACGATCGAGAACCGCCGCGACCGCATCGCCACCATCCTCATTGCACCTTTGATGACCTGCTCGGCGCGGCTCCCCGTTTACACGCTCATCATCGGGGCCTTCGTGCCGGAGCGGCCGCTTCTGGGGCCGTTGCTGGGCACCCGCGCGGCCGCCCTGCTGGGTCTTTATGTTCTGGGATTCATGGCGGCCATCGGCACGGCCGCCCTGCTGAAGTCCGCTATCCTGCGCAGCGAGCATACGCCGTTCGTGCTGGAACTGCCACCGTACCGGCGCCCGACGTTGCGGTCGCTGGGGTTGCGCCTGCTCGACCGCACGAAGATCTTCCTCACGCGCGTGGGCACCATCATCCTGGCGGTCACGCTCGGGCTGTGGACGCTTGCTAACCTGCCGCGTCACGAAGGCCACGCGCCTCCCATCGAGCAGAGCTACGCCGGGCGGCTGGGACACGTGGTGGAACCGCTCATCCAGCCCCTGGGGTTCAACTGGAAGATCGGCGTCGGGTTGGTCACATCGCTGGCGGCGCGCGAGGTGATCGTCAGCACGCTGGGGACGATCTACGGCTTGGAGGACGACGCCGACTCGAAGGGGCTCCAGGAGTCGGTGCGCAAGGATCTGACCCCGGCGGCGGCTCTGGCCCTGCTGGTGTTCTTTGCCTTCGCCATGCAGTGCATTGCCACCATCGCGGCGGTGCGGCAGGAGACAGGAAGCTGGAAGTGGCCCGCCCTGCAGTTCGTCTACATGGGCGCGCTGGCTTATGGGGGCGCCTGGATCGCCTACCGGGCAGCGACTTGGTTGAGGGCATAGCCGCCGCGCCGGGACCCGCCTTCCTGCTAGCATTGTGAAGCTGAACCGGTTATGCGAAACCTCATCATTGTCGGATCGGGATGCGCAGGCAACACGGCCGCGATCTACGCCGCACGGGCGAACCTCAATCCCCTGGTAGTGACCGGGCATGAACCGGGCGGCCAGCTTTCCCTGAGCACGCTGGTGGAGAATTTCCCTGGCTTTCCCGAGGGCATCCAGGGGCCCGAGCTGGTGGCCAACATGCGCCGGCAGGCGGAGCGCTTCGGAGCCGAATACGTGCAGGGATCGGTGACGGAAGCCGATCTTTCGCGGCGACCCTTCCGCATTCGCGTCGACGAGAATTGGGAGGAGTGCTGGGCGCTGATCATCGCCTCGGGTGCCAGCGCACGCTGGCTGGGACTTCCCAGCGAGCAGAAGCTCATCGGGCGCGGGGTGAGCTCGTGCGCCACCTGCGACGGCTTCTTCTTCCGTGACAAGCTCATCATGGTGGTGGGCGGCGGGGACACGGCTATGGAGGAAGCGCTCTTCCTGACGCGCTTCGGGCGACAGGTGACCATCGTGCACCGCCGCGACCAGTTTCGCGCCTCCAAGATCATGCTCGAGCGCGCCCGGGCCAATCCCAAGATCCGCTGGATCACCAAGGCGGTGGTGGACGAGGTGTTCGACGTGGACAAGGGCCTGGTGACGGGAGTGCGGCTGAGGGACGTGGAGACCGGGCGCACTTGGGAAGAGCCGGTGGACGGGCTGTTCATCGCCATCGGGCACGTGCCCAACACCGCGCCCTTCCGCGGCCAGATCGAGCTGGACGCCGACGGCTACATCGTCTCCCAGGGAGGCGCGCGCACCAGCGTGCCCGGCGTCTTTCATGCCGGCGACGTACAAGACCGTGTCTACCGGCAGGCCATCACTGCGTCTGCGGCAGGCTGCATGGCGGCTATCGAAGCGGAGCGCTTTCTGGAGGCGGAGGGTCACTGACCCGCAACGCCTGCCAGCGCGCCTCCAGCAAACGCCAGCAGGCCGCGCAGTAGTCGGCGTCCCGCGCATCGATCTGCTCCACCGAGTGCGAGGGCCGCATCACGCAGGTGGCGTCGTGGCAGTGCACCAGGCCGGCCAGGTGCCCGAGTTCGTGCAGCAACTCGCGGAGGGCGCGCTCGAGCAGCCGCGTCGGCTCGGGC
Source organism: Bryobacteraceae bacterium (assembly GCA_049969115.1). Lineage (GTDB taxonomy): Bacteria > Acidobacteriota > Terriglobia > Bryobacterales > Bryobacteraceae > DTHT01. The sequence continues at coordinate 8,100 of JBMFPL010000036.1, forward strand.
GGCAGCCCGTAGAATTCCTCGCGCAGGCGGTAGATGGAAAAGACCGCCGCGCGGCCACCCAGTTCCGCTTCGCCGAACACGTAGCTGAAGACGGGAATGAACAGGTCCAGCGTGGTCGCGCCCAGCACGGGCGTGCCGTAGCGGGCCCGCAGGGCCAGGATCAGCCGGGTGGAATCGCACTGGCCGCGTACCGGATCCCAGGCGGGTGCAGGATTGAAACGCCCGGCCAGGCGCGGTATGCCGCTCCGGCGGGAAAGCTGTTCCAGCAAAGGACTGGGGAAATCGCCGATGGCGAGCAGGCGGATGCCGGGGACTGGAATGGGCCGCCTCACGCCCGTGACAGGCGCGGCCGGTCGGGCGGCTTCAGCCCGTAGCGGCGGATCTTGTGGTACAGGGTGACGCGGTCTATGCCCAAGGCTTTGGCCGCCTGGGTCTGGTTCCAGCCGAAGTCCTCGAGCACGCGGAGGATGTGTTTCCGCTCGACCGCCTCCAGCGTCAAATCGTCCGGGGTCACGGCGGGACGCGCGATGGCGAGGTCGGAAGCGCGGATCAGCGGCTCCCGGCCAACCACCACGGCGCGTTCGATCACGTTCTCCAGCTCGCGCACGTTGCCCGGCCAGTGGTAGCTGACCAGGGCTTCCATGGCCGCGCGGTCGAAGCCCGTGAAACGGCGATTCATCTGGCGGCTGTACTTTTCCAGGAAATGCTGGGCGAGCAGGGGCACGTCGCCGTGGCGCTCGCGCAGCGGGGGCAGGTGAATGGTGAAGACGTTCAGCCGGTAGTAAAGATCGGAGCGGAAGCGACCTTCCTTGACCAGCTCCGCCAGGCTGCGGTTGGTGGCGGCAATGACGCGGAAATCCACTTTGATGGGTTGCGTCCCGCCCACGCGCACGATCTCGCGTTCCTGCAACACGCGCAGCAGGTCGGTCTGGGTTTTCAGGCTGATGTCGGCGATTTCGTCCAGGAAGATGGTCCCGCCCATGGCGGCCTCGAATTTGCCTTTCTTGCGGTACTGCGCGCCGGTGAAGGCGCCCTTTTCGTGCCCGAACAGCTCGCTTTCGATCAGCGTTTCGGTGAGCGCGCCGCAGTGCACCACCACCATGGGGTTGTAGCGGCGCGGGCTGAGCCGGTGGATGGCGCGCGCCACCAGCTCCTTGCCCGTGCCGCTTTCGCCCTCGATGAGCACCGTGGTGTCCACGGGGGCGACGGTTTCGATCTGCTCGCGTACGCGGCGCATGGCCCCGCTTTCGCCGATCAGCTCGCCGGCCGCCTGCGATTCCGCCAGTTGCTCGCGCAGCATGCGGTTTTCGCGCTTGAGTCGCTGCTGCTCCAAAGCGTTGCGCACCACCACCGAGAGATCATCGGGATCGAAGGGCTTCGTGATGTAGTCGAAGGCCCCGTGTTTGAGGGCGCGGACCGCACTTTCCACGCTGGCGTAGCCGGTCATGATGATTACGCCCGTGTCGAGCTGCTCGGACTGGATCTTTTCCAGCAGCTCCAGGCCGTCCATGCCGGGCATGCGGATGTCGGCGATGATCAGATCCACATCGCCCGCGGTCAGGCGTGCCAGGGCTTCGGCCGCGCTGGCCGCTGCCTCCACGCGATAGCCTTCCTCGGTGAACCAGTGCACGAGCGAGTCGCGAACCACCTGCTCGTCGTCAACGATCAGCAGGCAGGGCTTCGCTTCCGGCATGGGATTCCTCCGACACGGCTTCGTTGACCGGCAATAGCACGTGGAAAGTGGTTTCTTCTTCGTCGGAGCTGACCTGGATTTCGCCGCCGTGACGTTTTACGATGCCGTAGGCCACGGCCAGCCCCAGGCCGACGCCGGCGGTGGCCGGCTTGGTGGAGAAAAACGGTTCGAAGATGCGCGGCAGCACGTCCTTGGGAATGGGCGGGCCGTTGTTGCTGATGGCGATGTCCACCCTCCCGTCCCCGGTGAGCGAGGCCCGGATCGAAATTCGGCCGGGCTTGCCCGGGCGGCTGCCGATGGCGTCCACGGCGTTCACCAGGACGGCGGTCAGCACTTGCTGGATTTGCGAGCCGTCGCAGGGTACGCGCGGCAGTTCGGGAATCTCTTGGGTGTCTTCGATGCCCGCGGCCCGGAACTTGTGCTCCAGCACAGCCAGCGTGTAGCGCACGATGGTCCGCAGGTCACAGGGGACGGTTTGCGCAGGCTGCTTGCGCGCGAACACCAGAAGGCTGTTGGCGATGTCGCCGCAGCGCCGGCTTTCGCGCTGGATGGTCTGGATCCACTCGAGGGCGGGTCCCGACAGGGCAGCCTTCTTTTCAAGCAGCCGCGCGTAGGTGTAGATGCCGGCCAGCGGATTGTTGATCTCGTGCGCCACCGCGGCCGCCAACTGGCCCAGCGAGGCCAGCTTCTCGGTGTGGATGAGCTTTTCCTGGGCTGCTTCGAGCTCCTCGGTTTTCCGCCGGATTCTCTCCTCCAGCGTGCGATTGGCGGCCTCGACCTGCTCGGCCATGTCGTCGAAGGCGCGCGCCAGCGCACCGATCTCGTCGCCCCGGCGCAGCCGGAAGCGGAAGGAAAGTTCGCCGCGCGCGAGCACGTTGATTCCTTCGATGAGGCGGCGGATGGGACGGGACACCAGCAACCACACCAGCGCTCCGCCCAGCAGCCCCAGCACGCCGGCCGAAATCAGGACCTGGGCGCGCATGCGCCGCTCGTGCGCAGCGAGCACCTCGTCCACCGGGGCCAGCGAAAGCACCACGTCCAGCACGCCCAGAACGCGCTGCGAGGTGGGGTGCGCATGACAGTAAGCATTGGCGCAGGCCGGCTCGTTTTCGATCGGGCGAATCAGCCCGATCACGCGTTCGCCACCCATCCGGTAGAAGCGGTAAGTCTGGTGCGCGGCCGGCTTCTCCAGCGGCGTGTCGGTGGCGTGACAGGCGTAGCAAGCGTCGGCCCGCTTGTCCACCATCTGGCCTACCTCGCCGGCCAGCGTGGAAATCTGGATAGCGCCGTTCTTGTTGAAGACGCGGATCTTGCGCACCCCCGCCTGCGCGCCCACGCTGTGGATGATGTGCACCAGCTCCTCGCGGTTGTTGTCCATCATGCTGTCGTGGGTGGCGCGGAAGATGATGTCGGCGATGTTACGGGCGGAAAGGATGGTCGCCGTCTCCAGGTTTTCCCGCAGAACCCGGAGATTGGCCGTAGCCAGCCACAGCATCACCCCAGCCATGGCGGACACCAGGCCTGCGGTCAGCTTGAGGCCGAGCTTACCCATACAGTGCAGGCGCGAGCTTTGCCTCCTCGATTTCCTGCGCGCCGTGGGCCGGGCCGAACACCGCCAGGTGAAGCACGGCGAATCGGAACGCCGCCACCCCCAGCGTGACCAGCATCATGGTCACCGCGATTTCCATCCACGACGGGAAATAGCGGGAGCCTGCGGCCAGCGCAGTGGTGGACACGTCGAGCCGGTGCACCAGGAACCCTGCTACCACGGTCGAGGCCAGCGCGAACAGCCGCTGCGGGTGAAGCCGGAATCGGTCAGAAAGCCCCAGGGCGGCGGGAACGAGCATGAGCAGGGCCTCCAGCCAGAGCATGCGCGCAGGGAGCGAGCCCGGGCCCCATAGCCGCAATGCCGCGCCCAGGTGGCCCCGCACGCCCAGATCCCACAGGCGCAGGAACCAAAACACGCCCAGCAGCACCGCCATCGCCCTGGCCAGCTTTTCCAGCACGTCCAGCTCCAGCGCGCGTCCGAAGGCCCGCGCGCTCATCCCGCTCTCAAAGATTACCATTGCCAGGCCTGCCCCGACAGCCGACAACCAGAACAGCCAGGGAAGCAGCGGGCTGTACCACAGCGGGTGCATCTTGCTGGGCACGATCAGGTAGAGGCTGCCCAGCGAGGACTGATGCATCGTGGAGAGAATGAAGCCCGCCGCAGCCAGAGGGACGATGGCCGCGCGCGCCGCCCGCGAGGCCCGCCGCCAGCCCAGCTTGTCGAACAACAGCGGCGAGAACTCCACCGCCAGCACCGTGGTGTAGAGCATGACGCACCAGGCGACCTCGAACATTACCGAGCGGGGGTTCCACAGCACCGTAGCCCGCCAGATGTTCCACGGGCGACCCAAGTCGTAAATCAGTGCGAGGATCACCAGCAGGTAGCCGAGGAAGGCGGTGAGCACAGCGGGCCGCACGATCGGGCGCAGCTTCTCCAGATGCAGGATGTGAACTGCGGTGGTGATGGCGAAGCCGCCCGCCGCCAACCCGACCCCGCACAGCACGTCAAATCCGATCCACAAGCCCCACGGCATTTGGTCTGAGAGGTTCGTGGCCGCCCCCAAGCCCCTGGTGAACCGCACCACCGTGGCATAAGCGCCGGCAGCGAGAATGGCCAGCGCCACCCAGCGCCAGAACAAAGAGCGGACGCGCGTCATCGTTTCCCCTCCTGCTTGCGCACAGCGCCTTCGGCGCGGGCTACCTCACGCTTGCGATCCGTCAGCCACCACAGCCCTGCCAGCAGCATGCCGGCCGTGCCGATCAAGGGCGGGATCTGCGATAGCGCTCGGTGAGTCAGAGAAGGCAACGGCTCAGTGGGGAGGTTTTCGGGCAGATCCAGCATGGCAAAAGGAACGTTCGAGATATAGAGGACGGAGGTGCCTCCCACCTCTCGCTCTCCATAAATCCGGGGCAAGTACTTGCCGGGTTCCGCAGCGATGCGGGCGCGGGCCTCTTTGAGCAGCTCATCGCGCTCCCCGCAGAGGGTGGCGCCGGTAGGGCAGGCCTCCGCGCACGCGGTCATGCCTCCCGCGGCCAACCGCTCGGCGCAGAACGAGCATTTGCCAAGCTTGGGAGCGATGCTGTCCCACTCGTAGCGGGGAACTTCGAACGGGCAGGCTTGCAGGCAATAACGGCACCCCATGCAGATGGAAGGGTTGTAGACGACGGGTCCCTGCCGCGTTTTCTTGAGCGCCCCGACCGGGCAGACCGACGCGCAGGCCGGATCGAGGCAATGCATGCACAGGCGCCGGTAGTGGATCTCGCCGCGGCGCGTGCGAACCTTCCGCACCACCGTGTAATGGTACGGGCCCAGCTCAGCGCTGTCCGTCACGGGCAAGTGGTTGGCTTCGCAGCAGGCCTCCACGCAGGCCCCGCAGCCGGCGCAACGGGTCACGTCAATCAGGAGCGCACGCACGGCTGCCTCCTCAGCTCAAAAAGAACCGTCGGGTCAGCTCGCGCCACCGTCGCGGGTCCAGTTGCAAGCCCAGCTCGGGGTGGATGCGGCCCCCATCCAAGGCCGTGGCGAAAGCCTGCGGCGCCAAAGCATGGCGCAGCTCCGCCACGGCCCACTCCATCCAGCGCCTGGCCAGTGCGCCGGAAAGCAAGTTGCGCAGGCTCACCTCGACGTCGGGTGAGTAAACTTCATAAAGCCACCCTTCGCCGTACGGGTCTCGGGCGATGAGCGAGGGGTCTTCGCGGACCCGTTCGTTGACCGCCACGATCTCACCTTCCACGGGGGATACCATGGCCGCCTCCCCGTGGGCGGTGGCGATGGTCCACCCTTTCTCTCCCTGGCGCAGCCAGCGGCCCGCAGCGGGCCCCTCGATCCGCTCGATGCGGCCCAGAAGCGAGGCGGCGAACTCGTCCACTCCGATGCGGATCCTGCCGTGGCCTTTGTGGAGCGCCCAAGCATGGCCGGGGTGGTAACTGAGGGCGTCAGGCAGCGCCACGCCGGCTACGATCGGCGGGGGTTCGATTTTTGCTTCTCGGGCAGGCTCTGCGACTGGGAACCGGTACTTCTCCTTGTGCAGTAGGTAATCCACGATGATAAAACTAACGAATGTTGCGAGAACCAGCAGTGGGACCATCGTCGTCGACTCCTTTCACCCAATTCGCCAGCAAGCCGAGGCCCAACCCAAGCTTCTAGGACCCAGAGGTCCATCTGCTTGAAGGGGAAGGCCTTGGTTTAAGCCGTAGATTGCGTGGCCCGCCTTTGACCCCCGGGGCGCGGTGTTGACTGTCGCAATACGCAGGATCTCGGGGTCCGGAAGTCTCTGAAGGCAGGGGTAAAGGAGGTTGATGGAAGGCGCAACAGGCCTGTTGCTTAGTTCAGCGATCGAGCGTTGCGCCCATGCTCGGCTGGATCAGCGCCCCGATAAAGGTGGTTGGCCCGAATGTAGGCTAGGACCTTGGCTGGGATCTCGGGTGGCTCCTCGCCGGCGGCCAACCGGCCCCTTAGCTCTCGCGAAGAGACCGGCAGGGCCAAGGTCGTGAGGGGAATGATCCTGGCGTCCTCGGGAACGTGGTAGTCGTGGCCCGGACGGCTCGCCACGATGAACGTCACCAGCCGGATCACGTCCCGCCAGCGATACCACGTGGTCAGCTCGGCGAAGGCATCCGCCCCGATCAGGAAGAAGAGCTCGTCGCCGGGCGCCATTGTGGCCCGAACCTTTTCGATGGTGTGGACGGAGTAGCTCACCTGCTCGCCCTCCTCCAGCCGCGAGACCTCGAACAGCGGTTCGCCTTCGCAGGCCAGCTCGAGCATGCGGACGCGGTCCTCGTAAGGAGCAACCGCGACGCCGCCCTTGTGCGGTGGGTGGGAGGCGGGCACGAACATGACACGATCGAGGCTACAATGGCGGGCGGCCTCGCGAGCGACTTGGAGGTGACCGGTATGAACGGGATCGAATGTTCCTCCGAAGATCGCGATTCGCAACGGACGGGCCCTCGAAACCTCAGAACATCAGCGTGAGCAAGAACTCGAACTGGTTTTGACGAATCAGACCGGCGCCGTCCGAAGCGGCGAACGCCTGCTTCCTCCAGCGGGTGTAACGGATCTCGGGGATGAAGCGCGGGCCGAGCAAGTTCCCTTCCAGCCCTAGGGACAGTACGTAGCCCATCACTGTCCTGTCCCGCAATTCACGTGGATCCTTGCGATTGACGTTCACGGGCTGGCGGGGAAGGGTGCCGCTGAGTTCCGTGCCCCTTTGCTCGAGGCTGGCGAACCGCTGCCAGGCGACGCCGGCCCCGAACAGCGGCGAAACCCACTTGTTGGAGGAGCGGTACTTGACGAGCGCCGGGAAGGTCCAGCCGTGCCCTTT
>JBMFPL010000037.1:0-15110 GCA_049969115.1 Bryobacteraceae bacterium
GTCCTTAACTTCGCCCGCCAGCACGCCGGCCTGGATGGCAGCGCCCACCGCCACCACCTCGTCGGGGTTGACGCCGCGGTGCGGCTCCTTGCCGAAGAAGTTTCGCACCATCTCGATGATCCGCGGCGTACGGGTAGCGCCGCCCACCAGGATCACCTCGTCAATCTGCGAGGGCGTGAGATTGGCGTCGGCCAGCGCTTGCTTGACCGGGCCGAAGCTGCGCTGGATCAGATCCTCCACCATCTGCTCATAGCGGGCGCGGGTCAGCTTCATGACCAGGTGCTTGGGACCGGAGGCGTCCGCAGTGATGAAAGGCAGGTTGATTTCGGTCTCCAGCAGGGTGGAGAGCTCGATCTTGGCTTTTTCGGCCGCCTCCTTGAGCCGCTGGAGCGCCATCTGGTCACGCGACAGGTCAATGCCGGTCTCTTTCTTGAACTCGGCAATGATCCAGTCGATGATCCGCTGGTCCATGTTGTCGCCACCGAGGTGGGTGTCCCCATTGGTGGCCTTGACCTCCACCAGCCCTTCGCCGACCTCCAGGATCGAGATGTCGAAGGTGCCCCCGCCAAAGTCATAAACGGCGATGGTTTCGTTCTTCTTTTTATCCATGCCGTAGGCCAGCGCGGCCGCGGTAGGTTCGTTGATGATCCGCACTACCTCCAGACCGGCGATCTGGCCGGCGTCCTTGGTCGCTTGGCGTTGGGCGTCATTGAAGTAGGCCGGAACCGTGATCACGGCTTTGGTCACCTTCTCGCCCAGGTAGGCCTCAGCAGCTTCCTTGAGCTTGGTGAGGATCATGGCGGAGATCTCAGGCGGCGAGTACAGTTTGCCCATGATCTGGACGCGGGCGTCGCCGTTGGGACCGGCCACCACCTTGTAGGGCACCATCTTCATCTCCTCGCTGACCTCCTCGATGCGGCGCCCCATGAAACGCTTGATGGAATAGACTGTGTTCTCGGGATTGGTGATGGCTTGCCGCTTGGCTACCTGCCCGACCAGCCGCTCGCCGCTCTTGGTGAAGGCGACCACGGACGGAGTGGTGCGCGACCCCTCTTGGTTGGGGATGACGACAGGTTGGCCCCCTTCCATGACAGCCACGACCGAGTTGGTGGTACCCAAGTCAATCCCTATGATTTTGCTCATAGTTATTCAAAACCTCCCCTCGTGAAATCTCGGGATTGGGGAGCGGCGAGTTAAGTTTCGCAAAGTCTGGTCCGCTCCTTAGCACAATTCCATTATGAACCTTTAGTGTATCATTGTCAAGCCCCACGGGCGTCTCCGGTCCCGAGCTCCGACCACCGCTGGAACCATGGCTGCCCATCGTTCAAGACCAATTCGGGTAAGGGGATGCCCGGCGCGCCAGCCGTGGCGACAAGGAGGACGAAAAACGTTTCGCCTTATCCGTTCTAACCGGCTGTATTACAATGAGTTAACTCTGCCCAGATTTTTGTTGACCAGCCCATCGGCTGTGCTAAACTTTGGGTTCCGCATGCGCCCAGCTAGGTCAAGGCAGACCGCAAACGCCCTCGGGTTGGTCTGGGCTCTCAACTCCCGTAAGTCCACGTAGCACCTCGAGTTTTCCATAGGGTTTTGAAATCTTGTGGAAAACAAGGGGTTGGTGTGTGCGGTAGAGGCATATGGACGTGTGGGAACAGATCAAGCAGCACTTGGCAGCGAACCTCAGCAAGGAGAGCTTCGACAACTGGTTCGCTGCAACCAAGCTTTCTGCCCGACAGGGAGATTGCCTCTGGGTCTCCGTGCCAACGGATAGCGCTGCCGCGTTCATCGAGCAGGAATACGGGTCGCTTATTGCCGAGGCCATTGTGGACCTCAGGCTGCCGATCCGCCACGTGCAATTCGAAGCCGAACCCCCACTCGAGCGGGCCGCGCAGGGCAACGGGGATGCGGGAGCCCTCGCCCGCTCCCCAGTCATCGGGCTGAACCCCCGGCTGACGTTCGATACCTTCGTCGTTGGTTCCTCCAACCAGGTTGCTCACGCAGCCGCCAGAGCGGTGGCCGAGGCTCCAGCCCGGGCCTACAACCCGTTGTTCGTTTATGCCGGTTCGGGCTTGGGCAAGACGCACCTACTGCACGCCGTAAGCTGGGAAATCCAGCAGCGGCACCCAGGCCTGCGCCTCGTGTTTACCTCCGGCGAGCGCTTCATGAACGACCTGGTGCGCTCGATCCGCCAGCAGCGGATGCCGAGCTTCCACCGCACCTACCGCTCGGCGGACGTGCTAGTGGTTGACGACGTTCATGTGCTGGGTGGCAAGGAGGGCACCCAGGAAGAGCTTTTCCACACCTTCAACGAGCTCTACGAGCGCGACCGCCAGATCATCCTTTCCAGCGACTGCCCCCCGCGCGAGATCCCCGGCCTCGTGCAGCGACTGCGTTCACGCTTCGAGTGGGGCCTGATGGTCGCCATCCAGCCCCCTGACCTGGAGACCAAGCTTGCAATCCTTGACAAGAAGGCCCACCTGGAAGGCGTGGAGTTGCCCGACGACGTTCGGCTGCTGATCGCCACCAGGAGCCGGGCCAGCATCCGCGAGCTGGAAGGCGCCCTCCTCAGGCTGCGGGCCTACTCCTCGGTCACCGGGGCGCCCATCACGATGCAACTCGCGCAGCAGGCACTCCGCGACCTGTTGCCTGACCGCGACCGGCGTATCAGCATCGAAGCGATCATCAAGACCGTCGCCGGCTGCTTCCAGCTCGAGCCGGCGCAACTGAAATCGAGGTGCAACGCGCAGCGGATCGCCTTCCCGAGGCAGGTCGCCATGTACCTGGCGCGCGAGCTGACCACGGCCTCGCTACCCGAGATCGCGCGCGCGTTCGGGGGCAAGCACCACACTACCGTGCTCCACTCCATCCGCAAGATTGACCGGCTCCGCGATCAGGATCAGGATTTGAACAGGTTACTGCACAGGCTAATGGACGATCTGCAATGAGCTTGAGGGAGCTTCCACAGCACGGCGCCGCCGATCTCTGTGGAAGGCTGGCGGACGGGGCGCCACACGGCCGCAGGCCTCAGGGCTCAACAGCCGCGTTCAACTTTCCTGGCAAGAGTAACTCAAAGTTTTGCTATAATTTACTGGGAAATCCACATATTCACAGGCCCTACGAAAGCTGCTTGTCTGTTATGCTTGAACAATCCACCGGACACCGAATCCGGCCGAGGAAGCACCGATGGAATTCACAATCAGGAAGCAGGACTTGGTCCGAGAGCTGAGTCTCTCGCAGGGCGTAGTCGAGAAGAGGACGACGATCCCGGTGCTCTCCAACGTGCTCATCGAGGCCCGCGAAGGCAGGGTGGAGTTGACCGCCACAGACCTCGAGTTGAGCATCCGCTGCGTTTGCCCGGCGCAGGTCGTCAAGGAAGGCGCTGGCACTCTGCCCGCAAAGCGCCTGCTCGACTACGTGCGGCTGCTGCCCGATGTGGACATTCACTTCAAGTTCCTCGAGAACCAGTGGGCCTCGGTGCAGTGCGGCCGCTCGCGCACGCGCATCGCGGGCATGTCGCGCGAGAGCTTTCCCGAGCTTCCGGAAATGCCCGCGCCACTGGCTGCGCTCCCCGCCCACCTGCTGACAGGGATGATCGCGCGGACCATCTTTGCCATCTCGGCCGAGGAATCGCGCTTCACCTTAAACGGCGCCCTGCTCGTGCTCAAGAGCGGAGAAGCGGTGATGGTTTCGACAGACGGTCACCGCCTGGCTTATGTCGAGGCCAAAGCGGAAATCTCGGGCCTCTCCGGGACCAGCCGGGCGCTGCTACCCAAGAAGGCGATGACCGAACTTCACCGCCTCGTTCAAGAGGCAGGCCCCGACGCCTCGTTGCAGTTTGCGGCTGACGACAATCACCTGTACTTCCGTGTGGGGGACCGCGTTTTGATCAGCCGGAAACTGACCGGATCCTTCCCGGACTACGAACGGGTTTTGCCGCGGGACGCCAGGTACGTCGTCGTGCTGGACCGCGAAGAAGCCAGGGCGGCCATCGAACGTGTCTCGCAGTTTTCCGATGAACGGTCGCACGCCATGAAGATCCAGCTCGCTCCGGGCGAGGTTCGCCTCTATTCGGCCGCTTCCGACACCGGCGAGAGCGAAGAGTCGGTGCCCGCCGACTACGACGGCGAGGAGTTCGAGATCGGCTTCAACGCGGGTTACATTCTTGACTTTCTGCGCGCGGCCACCGAGCCTCGCGTGCAGTTCGGTTTTCGCGATCCCCACAGCGCTGCGGAGCTGAGGCCCGCCGGGGACAGCGCAGTTTACCGCTATCGCTATGTGTTGATGCCCATGCGCATCTGAGCAGGAGGGACCGCCAGGGTGAATCAGGTCGCTACGAACGGCCAGGCCGCTGCCGAGCAGTACGACGCCGGGAGCATCAAGGTTCTGGAGGGGCTGGAGGCTGTGCGGCTGCGGCCCGCCATGTACATCGGGTCCACCGGGGCCGAGGGCCTACACCACTTGGTCTATGAGGTGGTGGACAACTCGGTGGACGAGGCCATGGCCGGCTACTGCACCGAGATCAACGTCATCATCCACATGGACAACTCCGTCACCGTGGTGGACAACGGCCGCGGCATCCCAGTGGACATCCACCCGCAGGAAGGGATCTCGGCCGCGGAAGTGGTGATGACCAAGCTGCACGCGGGCGGCAAGTTCGACACCAATGCGTACAAGGTCTCGGGCGGCCTGCACGGCGTGGGTGTCAGCGTAGTGAACGCCCTCTCCGAGCACCTCGAGCTGGAGATCTGGCGTGATGGCTACACCTGGGAGCAGGAGTACGAGCGCGGCAAACCCAAGGCGCCGCTGCAAAGAAGGGGAAAAGCCGGGCGCAAGACGGGAACCAAAGTCACCTTCAAACCCGACCCGACCATCTTCGAGGTCACCGAGTTCAACTTCGACACCCTGGCCCAGCGCCTCCGCCAGCTTGCTTTTCTGAATAAGGGCCTGCGCATCACGCTGACCGACGAGCGGGTGGACCCGCCCAAGACCCACGAGTTCTGCTACACGGGCGGCATCGCCGAGTTCATCCGCCACCTGAACCGCGGCAAGACCGTCCTCCACGACAAGCCCATCCACTTCGAGGGCGTGCGCGAGCTGCCGGGCGGCGGCCAGCTCTACATCGACGTAGCCTTGCAGTACAACGACGGCTACACCGAAAACGTCTTCAGCTTCGCCAACAACATTCACACGGTGGAAGGCGGCACGCACCTGACCGGCTTTCGCAGCGCGCTTACGCGCACGCTGAATTTCTACGGCCAGCAAGCGGGCCTGTTCAAGGATCTCAAGGAGGGCTTGAGTGGCGAGGACGTGCGTGAGGGGCTGACCGCGGTCATCAGCGTCAAACTGCCCCAGCCGCAGTTCGAGGGGCAAACCAAGACCAAACTCAACAGCGACATCGCCGGCTACGTCACCCAGTTCGTCAACGAGAAACTCAGCGAGTATTTCGACAAGAACCCCGCCGTGATGCGCCGCATCGTGACCAAGGCCATTGACGCGGCGCGGGCGCGCGAGGCCGCGCGCAAGGCGCGGGAGCTGATCCGGCGCAAGGGCTCGCTGGACTCGGGAGGCCTGCCGGGCAAGCTCGCCGATTGCCAGGAGAAGGATCCCCAGCGGGCTGAGCTGTTCATCGTGGAGGGCGAATCGGCGGGCGGCACCGCGAAAATGGGACGTGACCGCCGCACCCAGGCCGTGCTGCCCCTCAAGGGCAAGATCCTGAACGTCATGAAGGCCCGGCAGGACAAGATGCTCAGCCACGACGAGATCCGGGCCATGGTGACGGCGATCGGCGCGGGTATCGGCAACGAGGACTTCGACATCAGCAAGCTGCGCTATCACAAAATCATCATCATGACCGACGCGGACGTGGACGGCTCCCACATCCGCACGCTGCTGCTGACCTTCTTCTTTCGCCAGATGCAGGAACTGATCCGGCGCGGTCACATCTACGTCGCGCAACCTCCCCTGTACCGGATTCGGAAAGGCAAGAAGGACTACTACATCAAGGACGAAAAAGAGTTCCTGCGTGAGATCCTGCGGCGCGCCACCGAGAACCTCGCGGTAGAGATCGCCGCGGCCGCCGGCGAAGCCCCGCTGAGGCTCGAGGGCGGCGAGCTGAGGAGTTTCCTGACCGCTCTGGACGAATACCGCCAGATGTTCGAGCGCATGGAACGGCGCCTGCGCGACGCCCGCGCGGTGCAGGTGGTGGCCGATCCCGGCATCAACTTGGACCACAAGTCGGACTTCGCTGTGGAGCAGAATCTCGCGTTGGTGCGCGACCGCCTGACCGCCGCGGGCCTGCCGGCTGAGTTGCGCTGCGACGAAGAACACTCTTCGTGGGCAGCCGTCTTCCGCGACTCCACCCAGGCCGAGCGGGTGATCGGGGTAGAGCTGGTTTCGCTGCCCGAGTACCGGCGCCTGCGCGCGCTGGCCCGCCAGATTGCCCGCTACAACCACCCGCCCTTCGTCGTGGTCAAGGATTCCACGCGCCACAGCCTCCCGGGCTGGGAGCAGTTGCTGGCTTTCGTAAAAGCGGAAGGGATGCGCGACGCCCAAGTGCAGCGCTACAAGGGGCTGGGCGAAATGAATGCGGAGCAGCTCTGGGAGACCACCATGGACCCGGAGAGGCGCACGCTCCTGCAAGTGCGGCTCGAGGACGCGGTGGAAGCCGAGGAGATTTTCTCCACCCTGATGGGCGAGGACGTCGAGAGCCGGCGTCGCTTCATCGAAGAGCACGCGCTGGACGTGCGCAACCTGGACGTCTAAGCGCCTGCCGCTTTCAGGATCCACTCCACCGCGGCCGGGATGGCGGCTTGCACGGCTGGATGGACGGGACCGCCGATGGTGGTGCAATCGGCCGCTTCGACCGCCAACACCCACACCTCCCCGGCCAGCGGCAGGCCGAGCGCCTGTCCGAGATCGAGCGCTTCCCTCAGCCCTGCCCCGTGAGGCGCGCCGGCCGGCGCCGCAGCGAGTTCGCGCGCGTTGAACTCGAGCAGCGTTCCCGGAACGTACCTCCCGGTCTGGATCGTGTCCACGATGAGTAGCCGCGAGACGCCAGTCAGGTAATCCAGAAGGGCCAGGCCGGATTCCGAGCTGCACACGACTTCCAGCCCCGGAATCCTCTCGGCCGCCTGGCGGGCCACAATCAGCCCGAAGGCATCATCGGCCAGCAGCTCGTTCCCCAGTCCTAACAGACGTACGCGCTTGTGGTCACTCCCGGCAGATCGTTCCATCGCTGTCCCGCCGCAGCACTGCCAGCCGCTCGCCGCTGTGGCTGCGAAGCTCGATCCACAGAGGCATGCTGCCGGGCAACGAGTGGGTGGCGCAACCCAGGCACGGGTCATAGGCCCGGAACGACATTTCCACCATGTTGAGCAGGCCTTCGGACACCTTGGCACCGGAGACCAGCGCCCGGGCCGCCTTGTCCACGCTGAGCGAGATCCGGGCAGCGTTGTTCTGGGTGGCCACGATCAAGTTGGCCTTGCGGATGATGCCGCGCGAGTCGGTGACGTAGTGGTGGATCAGGGTGCCGCGCGGCGCTTCCACCACGCCCACGCCTTCGCGCGGGGTCGCAGTGGGCAGGGTGCGGATGTGGGGATCGGTGATTTCGGGATCGTCGGCGAGCTCCTTCATTCGCTCCGCGGCGTAGAGCAACTCGATCAGCCGCGCCCAGTGATTGGCCAGCGTGTGGTGGACTGGGCGGCCCAGGGTGGTGAAATACTCCTCGGCTGCCTGCTGGGCCAGTGGGGTGGCCAGCTTTTCGGCCGCATTCAGGCGGGCCAGCGGCGCCACGGCGTAGACGCCGCTCTCCGGGCCGTCGGTGAAGCCTTTCCAGCCCACCGGCTTAAGGAAGCAGAACTTCATGTAGCTCCACGGCTCGACGCGCTCGGCGATGTAGTCCACATACTGCGCCGCCGTGAAGCTGGCGAACGGTTTGCCTGCGGGGTCCACGACCCGGATCGCGCCATCATAGAAGTTAAGCCGATTCTGGCTGTCCACCAGACCCATGTAGTAGGTGCGGTGCGTGAAAGCGTCGGAGCGGATCAGCTCCACGTACTCGCTGTTGGCCAGCACCAGCTTGCGGAAAGCCTCCAGCGAGAACTGTCCGAACTCGACCGCCTCGGCGGCCACGCTGCGGAACTTCTCGCGGTCCTCTGCGCTCAGCGGGCGCGCCACGCCCCCGGGCAGCCCGAAGACGGGATGCCCGGCCTTGCCCCCGGCCAGCGCAATCAGCTCGCGCAGCTTGCGCCGCATGGCAATGACTTTCTTGCCCGTTTCGACCCCAACTTTGGCGATCACGCCCAGCACGTTGCGCTCGCTAGCGGGCGCTTGCGGCCCTACGATGAAGTCCGGCCCGCCGAGGAAGTAGAAGTGCAGGGCGTGATCCTCGACCATGAACGCGCAGTAGATCAGCTCGCGGATCTTCTTGCCCGCCGGCGGTGGCTCGACCTGGTAGAGGGCGTCCAGCGTCTTGGTCGAAGCCATGTGGTGGGCGGTCGGGCAGACGCCGCAGATGCGCGAAGTGATCTGGGGCATGTCTTCGGCGGGCCGCCCCTCGGCGAATTTCTCGAAGCCGCGAAACTCGGGCACCTGGAAGTAGGCCCGGTCCACAGCGCCTTGTTCGTCGAGAAAGATTTCGATTCGCCCGTGTCCTTCCAGGCGGGTTACCGGGTCTATCGTGATCCTGCGCGTGACAACGGTCTCAGCCATGGCGTCACCTCACTGATGCCTCGGCGGTGCGCTTGCGGGGCAGGGGCGCAGCCGGCAGGCTGTAGCGGTAGAAAGTTCCCACGGGATCGGGGATGTTGTCCAGGATCTGGATGATTTCGGCCTCGTCGTTGCTCCCGGTGAGCGAAGCGATGGCGGAAAGCGCCTTGGCGCCGAAGTCGCGCACGCGGCTGGTGGGGCCGAAGCATCCCGTGCACGGCATATTGCCCTGGATGCAGCGCGCCTCGCAGCCGGCGCGTGTGGCGGGTCCCAGGCAAAGCAGGCCTTGGGCCAGCAGGCACTTGTCCGTTTCGATGAGGACTTCGTGCGGGCGGCGGAACTGCCGGATGGCGAGCTTTTCGGGCTTGCTTTCGCGCCGCGGGCATTCCTCGCACAGGGCCTTGTCCGGCGCGAGCACGGCGCCGCGCTCAGGCAGCTTTCCAGCCAGCAGAGCGGCGACGGCGTCGGCTAGCAGCTTGGGCGTCGGCGGGCAGCCTGGGATGGAGTAATCCACCGGGACCACCTGCCCGAGCGCCTTGACCTCATCGTGGAAGACCGGTAGCTCGAGGCTTTTGCCGTTGACCGGGCAATGAGGCTGGGGCAGCACGCCCTCGGGATTCACCGTGCTGGGCGATTCGCGGTAGACCGCATCCAGGATCCCCTGCCGCTCGCAGAGATTGGCCAGCCCGGGGATGCCGCCGGTCTGGGCGCAGGCCCCGAAGGCGATGACCACCTGGGCCTTACGCCTGAGCAGCCTGGCCATCTCCTCCTGCTCGCTGGTGCGGATGGCGCCGTTGATGAAGGCCGCGGCGATGGAGCCGTCCGGCATCGCTTCCACGTCGGCGCGCTTGAAATCCAGCGCCACCGGCCAGAAAACGATGTCCACGGCGGTGGTGACGTCGAGCACTTTTTCGGCCAGATCCACCACTGCCTCTTCGCAGCCGCCGCAGGATGCGCACCAGTAGAAAACCACCTTGGGTTTCATCGCAGCGCTTCCTCCTCGACCGGCTGGACCGTGACTGTCTTGCGGAATGGCCCCAAGGCGCGGACCTTCTCCACCATGTCATTGACCACAGCCCGTAGGCGTTCTCCTTCGGAAGCCGAAATCCACTCCAACCGGAAGCGATCCGGCTCCACGCCCATCTGCTCCAGCATGCGGCGCAGCAAGTGGTAGCGGCGGAGGGCTTTGTAATTGCCTTCCTGGTAGTGGCAGTCGTTGGGATGGCAGCCGCCGATCAGCACCCCGTCGGCGCCCTGGGCGAAGGCCTCCAGCACGAACTGAGGGTCCACGCGCCCCGAGCACATTACTCGCACCACGCGGACGTTGGGCGCGTAGTGCAGGCGGGATGTGCCCGCCAGATCGGCGGCCAGGTACGTGCACCAGTTGCAGAAGAAGGCGACAATCTTCGGCTCGAAGGCTGCCGCTTCGGATTGCCCGACCGGGCCGGTTGCTTCAAGCATAGGCCGTGACTCCTTCGATGACCTGGAATCCTGTCTGATCCTGCATTTGCCTCAAGCCAGCACCCCGTGCACTTCCTCGAAGATCTGCGCGTCTTCGAACAGGTGCTGGCCAATCGAGCCCGAAGGGCATGCGGCCACGCAAGTGCCGCAACCCTTGCACAGGGCCTCGTTGATGTGCGCCACGTTCTTGTCGGCCAGGAAAGATATCGCGTTGTAAGGGCACAGGCCCACGCAAGTCTTGCAGCCCGAGCAAACTTCCTCGAGCACGTAGGCCGTGTTGGGCTCCATTTCGATGGCGCCCAGGTCCAGGAGCTGGAACGCTTCGGCCGCCGCCGCGCCTGCCTGGGCCACCGTATCCGGGATGTCCTTGGGACCCTGGCAGCAGCCGGCCAGGAAAATGCCGTCGGTGAAGGTGTTCACCGGGGCCAGCTTCGGGTGCCGCTCCAGGAACCATCCCTCGCTGGAGCAGGAGATGTTGAACAGCCGGCGCACCTCGGTGGCGTCGGCCCGCGGCTCCAAGCCAGTGGCCAGGATCACCATGTCCACCGGGATCTTGCGCACCTGGCCAAGCAGCGTGTCCTCCACGCGCAGCGTAAGCTGGCCGTCGCCGTTGGCCGGGTAGACGTCGGCCACCTTGCCGCGGATGAAGTACACGCCCTCTTCGGCCACCCGGTTGTAGAACTCCTCGAACGCCTTGCCCGGAGTGCGCATGTCAATGTAGAAGTTGTAGACCTCGGCGCCGGTGCGTTCCTTGACCAGGTGCGCCAGCTTGAGCGAGTACATGCAGCAGACCCGCGAGCACCAGGGGTTGGTGTTCTCGTCGCGGCTGCCCACGCAATGGATGATCCCGACGCTGCGCGGCTTGGAGCCGTCGCGCAACACCAGTTCGCCGCCCGTCGGGCCGCTGGCGTTGATCAGACGCTCGACCTCGAGGGCGGTGTAAACGTTGGCGTAGGTGCCGTAACCGTAATAGGGGATGCGCGAGGCGTCGAAGGCCTGGTAGCCGGTGGTCAGGATGATGGCGCCGACCTGGATTTCCTCGATCGCCTCCTGCTGCTTGAAGTCAATGGCGTTGCGATCCCCGCATGCCTCGAGGCAGGTCTTCTTGCACTTGCCGCTCTTGAATTCGATGCACGTCTCCGGGTCAATCACCACCACCTGCGGCACGGCCTGCGGGAACGGGATGTAGATGGGCTTGCGCTTGCTCAGACCGAGGTTGAACTCATCGGCGAACTTCGGCTGTTTGTAGACGCACGCCTCGATGCATTCCAGGCAGCCCACGCACAGGTCCTCGATGACGTAGCGCGGCTTGCGGCGCACGCGCACCCGGAAATCGCCTACGTAGCCCTCCACGCCGATGACCTCGGAGTAGGTCCACAGCGTGATGTTGGGATTGGACTTGACCGCGGTCATCTTGGGGGTGAGAATGCAGGCGGCGCAGTCCAGCGTGGGGAAGGTCTTGTCGAACATGGCCATGTGGCCGCCGATACTGGGCTCGCGCTCGACTAGGTAGACCTTCTTGCCCGCGTTGGCCAGGGTGAGGGCGGCGTGGATGCCGGCGATGCCGCCGCCCACCACCAGCACCGACTGGGCTATGGGGATGCGACGGCGCTCCAGCGACTGGTTCCAGACCACGCGCTGTACCGCGGCGCGCACCAGGTCCATGGCCTTCTCGGTGGCCACCGCTCCCGAGTGCACCCACGAGTCGTGCTCGCGGATGTTGACCATGTGGCAGAGGTAAGGATTCAGCCCTGCTTCCTCGCACGCCTTGCGGAAGGTGTGCTCGTGCAGGTGCGGCGAGCAGGCCGCGACCACGACCCGGTTCAGGTTGTGCTCGGCGATGTCCGACTTGATAAGTTCCTGGCCGGGATCCGAGCACATGTACTTGTAGTCGCGGGCCACCACCACGCCAGGCAAGGTGGCGGCGAAATCGCGCACGGCCGCCACGTTCACCGTGCCCGCGATGTTGGTGCCGCAATGGCAGATGTAGACTCCGATGCGAGCGCTCGCTTGCGTCACGGATTGGTCGCCTCCTCGACCAGTTCGACGATCTCTTTGACCATCAGCTTGCTTTCCAGCCCTGCGGTCTTGCAGGCGTCCTGGAACATGACCCAGTCCTTGGGGCAGGCCACTACCAGCGTGGTCGCGCCCGTGGCGGCTGCTTCCCGCACGCGGCTTTCGGCCGGACGCTCCTGGATGCCGGGCACATCTTCCATCCAGATGCGTCCGCCGCCGGCTCCGCAACAATAGGAGCGGCTGCCGTGGCGCGGCATCTCCACCACTTCCAGGCCCAGCGCGCGCAGGATCTGGCGCGGCGCCTGGTAGACGCCGTTGTAACGGCCCAGGTAGCAAGGATCGTGGTAGGTGACCCTGCCTTCCAGTCGCTTGTTGACCGGCAGGCGTCCTTCACGGATCAGTTGCCAAAGCAACTCGGTGTGATGCACAACCGGCGGGCCGCCGTTCTCCCACCGGTACTCGTTGCGCAGCGCGTGCAGGCTGTGCGGATCGGTGGTCACGATCCGCTCGAAGCGGGCCTTGGCGAAGGCGCCGAGGTTTTTCTCCATCAAGGTTTCGAACAAGCCCTCTTCGCCCGCGCGCCGGGCGTCGTTGCCGGAATTCTGCTCGGCCTCGTAGAGGAGGCCGAAGTCCACCCCGGCGCGATGCAGCAAGCGCGCGGTCGCCCGCGTGATCGGTTGCAAGCGCGGATCGTAGGCGGCATAGTCGCCCGTGAACCACAGCCAGGCGACGGCTTCTTTGCGCGCGTCATTGGGCTTGAAATCCAGTCCCTGCGTCCAGCGCGCGCGGTTGCGCGCTGACTGGCCGAAGCTGTTGCCGTAGCGGGTCAGGTTGGTGAGCGCCTCCTGAAGGTGGGCTTCCAGCTCGCCTTCGGCCATGAGCTTCCGGCGCATCTCGATCAGCAAGGGCACGTGTTCGTTGCCGACCGGGCAGCGCTGGATGCAGGCCAGGCAGCTCATGCACGCCCAGATCTCTTCCGGCTTGACGCGCTCGCCCAGCAGGCGATGACCATCGCCCGAAGACATCGAGGCCATGATCATCTCCTTGACGTGGTGCATGAGCATCTTGGGCGACAGCGGGTAGCCGCTATTCAGCGCCGGGCAGGCGCGGTCGCAACGGCCGCATTCAGCGCAGGCCAGCCCGCTGAAGAGCTGGCGCCAGGTGAACTCCTCCAGCCGTGCGGCGCCATCGGAGGCAGGAGGCATCGGCGGCTTCAACGAGCCGAACAGAACGCCAAAGGGAGAGGCCAGCAGGTGAAGGTGCTTGGAGTAGGGCAGGTAGACCAGGAAGCCCAGCACCGTGACCATGTGCACCCACCACATGGCCACGTTGATTCGGGCGCCCTGCGCCGCCTCGACCCCCAGGCCGACCAGCACGCCTGCGGCGAGGTTGGCGATCGCGCCGGCGTGGCCTTGCTCGTCGCCCGCCAGGGCCGCCGCGCCCGCGCCCGTCAACGAACTCAGCAGAATCACCGAGATCAGGGCGAGAATGATCCCGGCGTCGCGCGACTGCTCGAGCCGGGGCGGCGGGAACCCATAGCGACGGACCGCCGCCACGATCACCGCCACCAGGCCCACCACGCCGAAAAGCTGGAGCGCAAAGGCCATCCACGCGGCTTGATCCGCGTAAGGAATGGGTAGGAACGGCAGCAGGCCGCGCAACAGGTTCCAGAAGAAGCTGGTGGCGTAAAAGACGAAAGCCCAGAAGACGACAAGATGGACCACGCCGATCAGCGGTTCTTCCAGCAGCCTGCGCTGGCAGAGCACGTCCAGCGCGAAGCGCTTGAGCCGCTCCGGCAGATGGTCCCAGCGAGGCTCGGGCCGGGCGCGGGCCAGCACGCGGATGTAAGCGGCCACGCGCCAACCGAACAGTCCGAAAGCCAGCAGCGCGAGCACCCAAAGGATGGCCCGCGCCGGCAAACCCAGGAACGCGCCGGCGACCGGGTCCGTCATCGCGTCAGCCTTTCCGCGCCCGCACTGCTTCGGCCAGCGCGGGCATCAGCTCCAGCACGTCCGCCACTACGCCGTAGTGCGCGACGTTGAATATGGGCGCGTGCGGGTCCGTGTTGACCGCGACGATGAGCCCAGAGTTCTTCATTCCTTCCACGTGCTCGGGCGCCCCGCTGATGCCCAGGGCCAGGTAGAGCTTGGGCTTCACGCTGAGGCCGGACTTGCCGATCTGGCGCGACAGCGGCAGCCAGCCCTGGTCCACCACCGGGCGCGAGCCGCAGATCTCGCCGCCCAGCGCCTGGGCCAGCTCTTCGGCCAGCTCGAGGTTGTCCTTGCTCTGAATGCCGCGCCCCACGGCCACCAGAATGTCTTCCCGGGTTAGGTCCACTTCGCCGGCTTCGGGTTCGATGTAACGTAGCAGGCGAACGCGCGGCTCCACTGGCAGGCTCACGCTCACCTGCTCGACGGGCGGTTTGCGCTCCGAGCGGCCCTGGTCGGCCGGTCGGGATCCGGGACCCAGAGCGACGACGGCGGGCTCCCTGAGCAAGCGGACGCGCGCCTCGATCTTGCCGCCGTAGAGTACGCAACGCGCCTCGAGCGAGCCGTTCACCGCCTTGAGGTCCACCCCGAAGTTCACGCTGGGCACGTCGAGCATGGCGGCCAGCAGCGCGCTTGCGCCCCACGTGGTGTTAGTCGCCGGGATCAGGATCGCGCGCGGTTGACGTTGCCGGGCCAGCCCGGCCAGGGCTTGGGCAAGCGGTTCGGGAACCGGCTCGGCCAGGGCGGGGTGATCTGCGTACAGCACCCCGTCCGCGCAGCCAAGCTGATCGGCCAGGGCCGCGCAGTCGTGACCGGGCAGGATGGCTTCCAGCGGGACTTTCAGCGAATCGGCAACCTCGCGGCCCAAGGCCAGCGCTTCGAAGGTGATGTCGGTCAGCCGGCCCTGCCACGCTTCAGCTACCACCCAGATACTTGCTG
>JBMFPL010000038.1:0-7391 GCA_049969115.1 Bryobacteraceae bacterium
CCGCCTTCACTGCCGCCCTGCTCAACAACCAGCCGATGGGTTTTTATTCGCCGGCCACCATCGTCAAGGACGCCCAGCGCCACGGCCTGAAAGTGCGGCCCATGGACGTCAACCGCTCGGACTGGCCCTGCACGCTGGAGGAGGAAAACGGGGAGAAGGTGCTGCGGTTGGGCCTGTCCTATCTGAAGGGCCTGCGCGAAGCTGCCGGGCGCGCCATCGTGCGCGAGCGGGCCCGCGTTTTCTTCGCCTCCATTGACGATCTGGCGCGCCGCGTTCCCGAGCTGCGCCGGGACGAACTGGAGCGGCTGGCCGAAGCCGGCGCGCTGAACTCGCTGGGAGTCGAGCATCGCCGCCACGCGCTGTGGCAAGCGAGTCGCGCGGCGCGTCCGGCGGGACCGCTCCTGGAGACGCTGCCCGAGTGGCAAAAAGCATCGCCTCTGCCGCCCATGACGCCCGAAGAACGCTTGCTGGCCGATTACGAAACCGCGGGGCTGACCATCGGCCCGCACCCCATGGCCTACTGCCGCCCCTCGATGCGCGCGCTGGGGGTGCAGCGCGCAGCCGAACTGAAGCGCCTGCCCCACGGCCGCAGAGTGCGCGTGGCCGGAGCCGTGATCGTGCGCCAGCGTCCCGGCACCGCCAAGGGTTTCGTCTTCCTGAGCCTGGAGGATGAAACGGGGATCGCCAACATCGTGGTGGATCCCGACACGTTCGAGCGCTACCGGGTCGTGCTGGTGGAAGCGCCCTTCCTGCTGGTGGAGGGAGTTCTACAGAACGTGGACGGCGTCATTTCCGTGAAGGCCGTCAGCCTGGAAGCGCTGGCTGCGCCTTCCGCCGCCGTCGAGTCGCACGACTTTCACTGAGCCGGGCGCAGCACCACCAGGTGGCCGCCGGCGGGTGCCAGCCGCGCTCGCAGCCGGGTGGTCGCGGTGACCTGCTGCGTGCTCTTCACCGTGTTCTTGGGGTTCACTGCCCCGTCCGGCGCGTCGCTCCAAATCTCGGCCGTGTATTGCCGCCCGGCGGGCAGGATCTGCCCGAGCGGTATTTCAACTTCGCGCGCCTCGGCCCCCGTAATGGTTCCCAGGTACCATACATCGCCCTTGCGCCGGGCCAGCGAGACCCAGGCCCCCGGGCGCCCGCCCAACCCGCGCGTCTCATCCCAGGCCACCGGGACCTCGCTGAGAAACTCCAGTTCTTTTGTCCCGCGGTAAGCCCCAGGGTAATCAGCCAGCATCTGGAAGCCGCTCTCGAAAATCACGTAGAGCGCCATCTGGTGCGCGCGGGTGGTGGGCACGGTGGGATTGATGTTGCGCGGCGTGAACTCGGCAGGTGGCACGTTCTCGAAGCCTCCTGGCGTGTAGTCGAGCGGCCCGGCCAGCAGGCGCGTGAAGGCAATCATCACGTTGTGGTCCGCGGTGGCGCGGTTGGACCATTTCAGGTACTCCAAGCCCAGCACGCCCTCGTGGGTGAGCACGTTGGGGTAGTAGCGCATCATGCCGCAGGGCTTGAAAGCGCCGTGGAAGTCCACCATGAGTTTGTGCTCAGCGGCTTTGCGCGCTACGCGGTGATAGAAATCCACCATCTGCTGGTCGTCGCGGTCCATGAAGTCCACCTTGACGCCCGCCACGCCCCATTTCTCGTAAAGCGGGAAGGCCTTGTTCATCTGCTCATCCACCGCCGACCAGTGGCACCACAGCCACAGCCTGACCTTGCGGGCGCGGGCGTGCTCGAGCAGTTCGGGGAGGTTGACGCGCTCGTTCCACCTGGTGATGTCGCGGCCGCCGCCTCCCTGGCCCACGGGGCCGGCAGACCACCCAGCGTCAATCAGGGCGTAATCGAGGCCAGCCTCGGCGGAAAAATCAATATAGTGCTTCAATGTTTCGGTGTTCATGCCCGGCTGGAAGGGAACATCGCGGGCGAAGTTGCCCGACCACCACGACCATGAAGTCTTCCCCGGCCGAATCCAACTGGTGTCCGCCAGGCGGCACTCCGGGCTGAGGCTGGTGACCAGATTGGACTCGGCGAGCCGGTAAGGCTCATCGGCGATGATGAGCACGCGCCAGGGCGACTGGGCCGGCGCCTGGCCGATCACCGCCACTTCCGGGCGGTCCAGCCGCGGCGCCAGCCGGGCCTCCATGATCCGCCCACGGGGCCGCGTCAGGTACAGGCCGGCCCAGTTTTCCAAGTGGGCCTCCGTGATCGAGACCCACGCCACGCCGGGGACCTCGAAGGTGAAAGGCAGGGCCACCAGGTACTCCGGCTTGATCGCGGTCAGCGGCAGCGCGACATAGTTGTCCTCGTAGCTGGTGCGGAAACCGGCCAGCACGAGCGGGTACGCCGTACCCTCCCGCGCGACCTGGAACTGCGTGAACTCCCGCTCGACGGCGAAATTTCCGGTGGCCGCGGGCAAGCGGTACCGGAAGGCCGCTCCGTCGTTGTAAACCCGGAAGTCGACTTCCAGGGGACCGCCCGCGGACTGGATGCGCACGATAGCGCCTCGCCAGGGATGTTCCACGCGGCTGGCCCGGCCGTGCAGGAGGCGGTAGGAATCGGTGCCCGAGGAGGGCGTCGCCTCGAGCGTGGCTTTTTCGCCCAGCGCAGGCCGGCCCTCGAGCTTCAATCCCAGCCGCGAGGAGGCGATGAGTGGCTTGCCCCGACAGGAGATTTCGTAGGCAAACCAGCCCGCGTTGGGACCGGAGGCAGGGATTTGGACCAGCAGTTCGATATGGCCGTCGGGGCTGGACACTTTCACAGGGTCCGGGGCCGCCGCGGCCAGGGCCGCCAGCAGCAGGGCGCAGACCAGTACCTTGGACATAGCATTTCTGGTCTTAGCAAAAACAAAAACGGCCCGGCGAACGCACCTGGCGACTGCCGGGCCGGCTTTCCTCAAGCCCGCAGGCTGTAAGAGCTCAGGACCTTCACGTAGTTGGAGCGCAGGAAAGCGTTGGGGTTGGCCACCGAGCGCTGGCTCATGGAACCCTGCATCTGGCGGACGGATTCGTACTCGTGCTCCTGCATCCAGGCCTGCATCTCGCCGAGGATCCTGCCGATGTGGGGGATGCCGTTTTTGAGCACGGCCGAAGCGATCGAGGCCACCCTGGCGCCTGCCATCATGGCCTTGATGACGTCCGTACCGCTATGGAAGCCGCCGGTGACCGCCAGGTCCGCGTTGACGCGCCCGTAGAGAATCGCCACCCAGTGCAACCGCAGCAGCGATTCGTAGGGCGTGCTCAACTGGAGCGTGTGCTTGACTTCGAGCGCCTCCAAGTCGAAGTCCGGCTGGTAGAGCCGGTTGAAAAGCACCAACCCCCGCGCTCCTGCCTGCTCAAGCCGCCGGGCGATGTTGGCCATTGCGGTGAAGTACGGGGTAAGCTTGACTGCCACCGGGATGCGCACGCTGGAAGCCACCTCGCGCACCAGCTCGCAGTAGGCGTCCTCGACCTGTGCGCCGCTCACCTCGGGGTCGGTTTGCAGGGTAAAGATGTTCAACTCCAGCGCGTCGGCGCCCGCTTCTTCGATGGATTTGGCGAAGCGGATCCAAGCGCCGCTGGAGACGGCGTTGAGGCTGGCGATGATGGGGATGGACACGGCCGCCTTGGCCTTGCGGATGTGCTCCAAGTACCCGTCAGGCCCCAGGTTATATGAGGTCATGTCGGGAAAATAGGAAAGCGCTTCGGCGAAAACGCCGGTGGTCTCGCTGAGTCGCTGGTCGAGTTCCTGGCTTTCCAGCGTGAGCTGTTCCTCGAACAGCGAATGCAAGACCACGGCCGCAGCCCCCGCCTCCTCCAGCTTGCGGATGTTGTCAATGTCCTCGGCCAGCGGGGACGAGGAAGCGACGACGGGGTTCTTGAGGTTGAGTCCCAGGTAGGTGGTAGACAGGTCCATGGTTCACTCCCCTTCCTTGCCCGACGGGTTGGTTGCGCCCACCGGTTCCGGTGCGGTGACCGGCATGGCAGCCAGGTACTCGTACTGCTTCCAACGGCGCAGGACCGCCTCCTGCGCGGCCTCCAACAGGCGCCTGGCCGCTTCCGGATTGCTGTGCCGCAGCATGGAGTAGCGGGTTTCGTTGTAGACGTACTTTTCCAGCGGCAGCGTGGGCGCCTTGGAGTCCAGTTGCAGTGGGTTCTTGCCCTGCTTGAGCAACTCGGGATTGTAGCGGAACAGAGGCCAGTAACCCGACTGCACGGCCGCCTTCTGTTGGTCCAACCCGTGCACCAAGTCATAGCCGTGGGCGATGCAGTGGCAGTAGGCGATGATGATGGAAGGCCCGTTGTAAGCCTCGGCTTCCAGCAACGCCCTGACCGTCTGCATGTCATTGAAGCCGAAAGCCACGCGCGCCACGTAGACATTGCCGTAGGTCATGGCCATCATGGCCAGGTCCTTCTTGGGCTGCGGCTTGCCGCCGAAGGCAAACTTGGCGACCGCCCCCAGCGGCGTGGCCTTGGACATCTGGCCGCCGGTATTCGAGTACACCTCGGTGTCGAGCACCAGCAGGTTCACGTTCTCGCCCGAAGCGAGCACGTGATCCAGCCCCCCGTAGCCGATGTCGTAGGCCCAACCGTCGCCACCCACGCCCCAGACACTCTTGCGCACCAGGGCGTCGGCGAGCGCCCGCAGGTCACGCGCCTCGCGGGTGTCCACGTCCTCCAGCTTCTGGCGCAACAGGGCCACGCGCTCGCGCTGCTCGTAGATGCCCTTTTCGGTGGTCTGGTCGGCGTTGAGCAAGGCCGTAGCCAGCTCGTCGCCGATGATATGCGACAGTTGCCGCACCAGCCAGCGCGCGTATTCCACCTGCTGGTTGATGGCCAGTCGGAGGCCGAGGGCGAACTCGGCGGTGTCCTCGAACAGCGAGTTATTCCAGGTCGGTCCGCGCCCGTTGTGGTCCACGCAGTACGGCGTGGTGGGCAGGTTGCCGCCGTAGATCGAAGAGCAGCCGGTGGCGTTGCCGATGACCAGGCGGTCACCGAACAACTGGGTCAGCAGCTTGATGTAAGGCGTCTCGCCGCAACCCGCGCAGGCGCCCGAGAACTCGAACAGGGGCCGGAAGAGCTGGTTGTCCTTGACCTGCGCCGGACTGAGCAGGCGGCGGTCCATGTCGGGGATCTTCAAGAAGAACTCCCAGTTGACGCGCTCCTGCTCGCGCAGCGGCGGCTGCGGGGCCATGTTGAGCGCCTTGTGCTTGACCTCGGTCTTGCTCTTGACCGGGCAGACCTCGACGCACAGGCCGCAACCCGTGCAATCCTCCGGCGCCACCTGGAGCGTGTACTTCATGTCCTTGAACTCGCGCCAGCGCGCGGGGGCGTGCTTGAAGGTGGGCGGGGCTTCGGTCAGCCATTTGGCCTCGTAGACCTTGGCCCGGATGGTGGCGTGCGGGCACACCAGCACGCACTTGCCGCACTGGATGCACAGCTCCTCGTCCCAGACCGGGATCTCGAGCGCGATATTACGCTTTTCCCACTGTGCCGTGGCGGTGGGAAAAGTGCCATCGGGCGGGAAGGCGCTGACCGGCAGAGAATCGCCCTTGCCGGCGATGATCGGCGCCAGTGTGCGCTTGACGAATTCGGGCGCTTGCGGCGGCACGGGCGGCCGGATGTCGAAGGTGGCCGTGATCCGGTCCGGCACTTTGACCTCGTGCAGGTGGGCCAGCGCCGCGTCTACGGCGGCGAAGTTCTTCTTTACGATGGCCTCGCCGCGCTTGCCCCAGGTCTTCTGGATGGCCTCTTTGATTTTGGCAATGGCTGCCTCGCGGGGCAGGATGCCGCTGATGGCGAAGAAGCAGGTCTGCATGATGGTGTTGATGCGGCTGCCCATGCCCGTTTCAGCCGCCACCTTGTAAGCGTCAATCACGTAAAAGCGTAGCTTCTTCTGGATGATCTGCCGCTGCACGGTGCGCGGCAAGTGGTCCCAGACCTCCTCCGGCCCGTAGTAGCTGTTGAGCAGGAAGGTGCTGCCGGGTATCGCCGCCTCGAGCACATCGAAACGCTCCAGGAACGAGAACTGGTGGCAAGCGACGAAGTTGGCCTTGGTGATCAGGTAGCTGGAGTGGATGGGATTGGGACCGAAGCGCAGGTGCGAAATGGTGACCGCGCCCGCTTTCTTGGAGTCGTAGACGAAGTAGCCCTGCGCGTAATTGTCGGTCTCCTCGCCGATGATCTTGATCGAGTTCTTGTTGGCGCTGACGGTGCCGTCGGAACCCAGCCCATAAAACAGGCCGCGGAAAGCCTTCGGGTCCTCAGTGGAGAACTCGGGGTCGTAGTCCAGGCTGGTGTGGGTGACGTCGTCGTTGATGCCCACGGTGAAATGATTCTTCGGGCGATCCTTGGCCAGCTCATCGAAAACAGCCTTGACCATGGCCGGCGTGAATTCCTTCGAGGAAAGCCCGTAACGGCCGCCGATAACGCGCGGCATTCTTTGCAACGGCGCTTTGCCCGCCGTGATCATCTCCGTGAGCGCGGTAACTACGTCCTGGTAGAGCGGCTCGCCGATGGCGCCCGGCTCCTTGGTGCGATCCAGCACGGCGATAGCCTTCACGGTGGGCGGGAGCGCCTGGACGAAAGCCTCGCTGGAAAAAGGCCGGAACAGGCGCACCTTGACGATGCCTATTTTCTCGCCGCGCGCCGTCATGTACTCGACCAGCTCATGGGCAACCTCCGCGCCTGAACCCATCAGCACGACGACCCGGTCCGCGTCCGGCGCGCCCAGGTAATCGAACAGGTGGTAGTGTCGGCCGACGATCTGTGCGAATTTGTCCATGACGTTCTGCACGATGGTCGGGCAGGCCAGATAGTAGGGGTTGCAGGCCTCGCGCGCCTGGAAGAACACGTCCGGGTTCTGCGCCGTTCCGCGCAGCACGGGCTTGTCCGGCGTCATGGCGCGCTCGCGGTGGGCGCGGATGAGTTCCTCCGGGATCATAGCGCGCATGTCGTCGAGCGTGAGCTGCTCGATCTTGGCAATCTCATGCGAGGTGCGGAAGCCATCGAAGAAATGCAGGAAGGGCACGCGCGACTCCAGCGTGGCGGCCTGCGCAATCAATGCGAAGTCATGAGCCTCCTGCACGGAGTTCGACGCCAGCAGGGCCCAGCCTGTCTGCCGCACCGCCATCACGTCGCTGTGGTCGCCGAAAATCGAGAGCGCGTGCGTGGCCACGGTGCGGGCCGAGACGTGGATGGTCGCCGGGCTGAGCTCGCCCGCGATCTTGTACATGCTGGGGATCATCAGCAGCAGGCCCTGGGCAGCGGTGAAGGTAGTGCCCAGCGCGCCGCCCTGCAAGGCGCCGTGCAGGGCGGCCGAAGCGCCGCCCTCGCTCTGCATCTCGACGACCTTGGGCACGGTGCCCCAGATGTTGGGGATACCCTTGGCTGCCCATTCGTCCGCCCATTCGCCCATGGGCG
>JBMFPL010000038.1:7401-15044 GCA_049969115.1 Bryobacteraceae bacterium
GAGGGGGTAATCGGGTAAATGGCGCAGACCTCGTTGACGTGGTAGGCAACGTAGGCCGTTGCTTCGTTTCCGTCGATAGTTACTTTCTTGCGTGTCATCTCTCCGACCTGTCCTGGTGGCTGGTTGGCTCTCCTTGCCGGCCGCCGGCGGCGCCGTTCCGCCGCCCGGCTCTGGGGACGAGTTCCGGCAACCTTCCAGTATAGGAGCTTTTCCTCCGCTTTTCCGGCGCTGCCTGGAGAACTCCGCCACCGCGGGTAGTGCATGAGGAGTGCCAATCACGCAATACGCGGGCGCGCCCGCAAGTAGCTGTGCCTTCGGATGCTATCCGCCAACGGCCGTAGCGCATGCCAACCGGGTGGGCCAAATCACCCGGCCGGCGGCGCAGACCGGCGCGTTGGCTGGCTGGGACGCGGCCTTTCACCCTCGAGCCTCGCTTGTGCCCCGGTTGCCTCTGGGATACATTTGTTCCGAATCGCAGTGTGGCCGCCGAGGAGGTAGAGCGTGCAGGTGCTGTGCCTTGTGTGGGGAATCCTAGCGCTACTGGGAATGTTCGTGGGTTTCTTTCCCTGTTTGGGCGCCTTGAATTGGATCAACATCCCGTTTTCGGCCGTCGGGTTGGTGCTGAGCATCGTGGCGCTGGTGACCTCGCGGGATCCCCGCAAAGGACCGGCGGTCGCGGGACTGGTGATGTGCACCCTGGCGGTTGTGCTCGGTGCGCTTCGGCTGATCCTCGCCGGCGTCCTCTGAGGTCCGCGCGCTCGCGCCGGCCGGGTCGCGACTCTTGCGGCCCATCCCGCGCCGGAACTGCTCGCTGCTCGGCCAGCCGCGATGCAGCGAGCGTGACCGTTCCTCTTATGCCCGGGCAGCAAACAAAAAGGCCTCGGTGGCCTTGACGCTCCGGGTGCCCTTGCGCTACGATCGAATTGCGGGGTGGAGCAGCCTGGTAGCTCGTCGGGCTCATAACCCGAAGGTCGGTGGTTCAAATCCACCCCCCGCAACCAACCCGGCGGTCGTTCTTCCCGCAGTCACTTCTCGCAGAGGCCCCGGTGTTGCGAGGGCGCTATTTTTGCACGCACGCGCCGGGCTACGGCTCCAGCCCCGATCCGTTATACTGGAAGCGAGCCCGCTGGGGAGCTAAGCCCCGTATGCAGCCCAGCAGCAAGCACTGGATTCTGATTCCGCTGGTGGTGGCGCTTTCCTCGGCCCTGGGCGGGGTGCTCAGCCCTGCCGCCGACACCGCGCCCGAGACTGTGGCAGACGAGGACGTCAAGGGCGTCCTCCGGTCTTTCACCGCCATTTATCGCGTCGTCGAGCAGAATTACGCCAGCCCGCTGGATCCCGAACGCGCCATTTACAAGGGAGCAATCCCGGGCATGCTTCGCGTGCTTGACCCGCACTCCAGCTTCCTGGACCCGCGCGAGTTCCAACTCATGCGCGAGGAACAAAGGGGGCACTATTACGGCGTAGGGATGCAGATCGGCCCCGACCGCCACATGCGCAGCGGCAAAACCATCGTGATCGCGCCCTTCACCGGCTCGCCCGCTTACAAAGCAGGCATCCGGCCCGGCGATGTGATCCTAGCGGTGGACGACAAGCCCGTCGAGGGGCTCTCGCTCAACGAGATCGCCGACATGCTCAAGGGGCCGCGGGGCACGCGGGTCAAGGTCACCATCGGGCGCGAGGGACAGCCCGAGCCACTGGTATTCCACCTGATCCGCGATGAGATCCCGCGCAAGAGCGTGGAGGATGCCTTCTGGCTCAAGCCGGGCATCGCCTATCTGGGCATTTCGCAGTTCAGCGAGACCACCAGCCGCGAGGTCGAGGAGAACATGAAGCGGCTGGGTGAGAACCAGATCAAAGGCCTTATCCTCGATCTGCGTTCCAATCCCGGAGGCTTGCTGAGCGAGGGCGTCGCCGTGGCTGACCGGTTCCTGCAAAAGGGACAGACTATCGTTTCGCACCGGGGGCGCTTCTCGCCCGAGAAAACTTATGTGGCCCGGCGCGGCAGTCCTTACAACTACCCGATCGTGGTCCTGGTGGACCGTTACTCGGCCTCCGCCGCCGAGATCGTGGCGGGCGCCCTCCAGGATCACGACCGCGCGTACATTCTGGGCGACACCACCTTCGGCAAAGGCCTGGTGCAGACGGTCTATCCTCTTTCGGAAAATACCGGCCTGGCCCTCACCACGGCGAAATACTATACGCCGAGCAACCGTCTGATCCAGCGCGATTACTCGGGCATTTCCTTCTTCGACTATTACTTCCGCAAAAAGGAAGACGTCAAGAACCCGCAGGACGTCAAGATGACCGACAGCGGGCGCACGGTTTACGGCGGCGGCGGCATCGCGCCCGATGAAAAGTACGAGCCGCCCAAGCTGAATCGCTTCCAGTCCGAGCTTTCCCGCCGCTACGCCTTCTTCAACTTCACGGCGCGTTATCTGGGCGCTCGCAACACGAGGCTGCCCAAGAACTGGGAACCCGACGAGGAAGTACTGAACGATTTCCACCGTTACCTGATGGAGGAAGGCTTCCGGTTCACCGAGGCCGAGTTCGCGGAAGCCCGCGACTGGATCAAGCGCGAGTTGAAGATCGCCATTTACTCGAGCGCTTTCAGCGTGGACGAGGCCCGGCGGCTCACCATCGAAACCGACCCCGAGGTGGCCCGCGCCATCGAGTGCCTGCCCAAGGCCAAGGCCTTGCTGGAAAACGCCCGGCGGGTAGTGGCGCAACGTACAGGCCGCAAGCAAGAGAATTGACCGGCGCACCCGCCCAGCCGCAGATCACCGTACTGGACGCCGGCGGCCAGTATTGTCATCTCATCGCGCGCAAGGTGCGCGAAAGCGGCGTGTACGCAGAAGTCCGGCCGTCTGGCTGCCCTGCCGCTGAGCTGGAGGGAAGGCGCGGCCTCATCATCTCGGGTGGTCCCAGCAGCGTCTATGAACCGGGCAGCCCGACGGTGGATCCCGCCATCTTCCAGCTCGGCGTCCCCGTTCTGGGGATCTGTTACGGTCACCAGCTTATGGCGCACCTGCTGGGCGGCGCGGTCGAGCGAGGCGAGAAGGGCGAGTACGGCCTGGCGATTCTCGAGCAGTGCGACCCCGGTGACCTGCTGGCCGGGCTGCCGGAGCGGCATGAAGTGTGGATGAGCCACAGGGACACCGTCACCGGCCTGCCGCCCGGCTTCCGGTTGCTGGCCAGCACCGCCACCTGCCGCATCGCGGCAATGGACGATCCCGGCCGCCGGTTCTACGGGGTGCAGTTCCATCCCGAGGTGGTCCACACGCGCTTTGGCCGCGAAATCCTGGAGAATTTTCTTTTCGCCATCTGTGGTTGCCGCAAGGACTGGGATCCGCGCGGCCGCCTGGGGGAGCTGGAGGAGGCCGTGCGGCGGGCGGCAGGCGAGCGCAACGTGTTTTTCTTCGTTTCGGGGGGAGTGGACTCGGCCGTCGCATTCACGCTGTGCCTGCGAGCGCTGGGGCGCGAGCGCGTGCGCGGTTTCTACGTCGACACCGGCTTGATGCGCGAGGGAGAAACGCGCTTCGTGCACGAGCTGTTCGAACGGCTGGCGCCAGGCGCGGTGGAAATCGTGGACGCCGCGCCGCGGTTCCTTTCCGCGCTCGGCCACGTGTCCGATCCCGAAGGCAAGCGGCGCATCATCGGCGACGAATTCGTGCGGATCCAGCAGGAGATTCTCGAAAGCGGGCACTTCTTGGAGGGCGACTGGATCCTGGGCCAGGGGACGATTTACCCGGACACCATCGAGTCCGGCGGCAGCGGACAGGCGGCCGTGATCAAGACGCATCACAACCGCGCGCCGGGCGTGCAGCGATTGCTGGAAGCGGGCTGCGTGATCGAACCGCTGAGTTCCTTTTACAAGGACGAAGTGCGCCAGATCGGCCGCGAGCTGGGCCTGCCCCAAGAGCTGCTCGAACGGCATCCTTTCCCCGGTCCCGGTCTCGCCATCCGCTGCCTGTGTGCGGAAGAGGAGGCCGCGCTGGAACGCTGGCCGGAAGGGTGGCTGGCGCCCTTGCGTTCCGTGGGCGTGCAGGGCGATTCGCGCAGCTATCGCGCCGTGCTCGTGCTCGAACATCCGCCCGCCAGCGGGCTGGAGGCGCAGGCGGCCGAGCTGGTCAACCGTCTTCAGGGAATCAACCGCGTGGTGGCGCGGGTGGCCGGCCATGCGCCCTTGGAGCAACTGCGCGTCCGGCCGGCGTGGTTGACAGAAGAGCGACTCGAGCGACTGCGCCGGGCCGACGCGCTAGTGCGCGAAATCTCCCACCGCGCGGGCTTCGATTGCCAGGTCTGGCAATTCCCGGTGATTCTTGTCCCCCTGGGCGAGGCTGGGCGTCCCGACTCCGTGGTGCTGCGCCCGGTGGATTCGGTGGATGGCATGACCGCCCGCGCGGTCGTGATGGACGCCGTTCTGCTGGATCAAATGGCTCGGGCGCTGCTTGCCGTCGAGGGCGTCAGCAGCGTCTTTTACGATCTCACCCACAAGCCGCCGGGCACTATCGAGTGGGAATGACCCCGGCTCACCGGCGGGTAACCAGGTCGCCGAAGGGCGCCAGCAGCTCGTACTTGTTCTGCCATGTGGTGTACATGATGCCGAGCGCTCCCGGCGTTTCGTCCAGCGCCTCCAGCCAGCCACGCGGGTTCCCCAGGTCGTCGGCGTCGTAGTAAGCGCCGGCCAGGGTGCGGAAACCCAGCCGCGAGAAGTGCGCCAGGCTTTCCCACCGCTTTTCGTAGTACCAGGTGACGATTCCCAACTCGCGCGGCACGTAATTCCATGAGCCTGTGTAATCGCCGTCCACCAGGTAATAGCGAGGACGCGCGTTGTGGTTGGGATCGAGCATGTCCGACCAGGCGAAGATTTCGGCCTGGGGGTGGAACTCGCGCAACATGCGGAACTGGCGCGTGATGCAATCGCCCAGGATCTCGGCCATGGAAAGGCTGCGCCGCTTGCAGGCCAGGCAGGAGCCACCCATCCGCACCTCATCCATGGAAAGCAGGAAAAAGCGCAGCGGGCCAAGTCGCTCGCGCATCAGCCGGGCCTGCTCGCGCCAGATCTCGTAGACTTTGGGCTCGGACAGGCAGATGGTGACCTGGCTTTCGTTGATGGTGGTGCCGTGGTAGTAATCTACCCTCAGCCGCTCGCCGGCACGGATGCGCCCGCCGGGCAGCAGGCGGATCACCGGCGGCTCGTGATCGTAGCGGAAGTTCAGTCCAGGATCCGCAATCGGGGCGTAGTCGCGGCCCTCCTCGTATTCCAGGCCGGTCTGATCGCTGCGCACGCGCACCGGCGTTCCCGCCCGTCGCAGCACGTTGAGCAGCGCTACTTCCTCGATGCGAAGATCGTCCAGCCAGAAACGACCGGCGCGGGCTTGCCAGGCGCCCAGGTAGATGCGCACGCGCTCCTCGTCCAGCGTGTTGAACCCCCACACGTACTTGCGCCAGCCGTCTGTTGCTCGGACGGGGGGGACCCAAGGCGCCAGCGAGCGCCCGCTTGCCCCCAGCACCCGCAGGCGGAAGGCGCTTGCCGGCTCCAGGCCTTCGGTTTTCAGCCAGAAGCTGACGCGGTAACAACGGTGCGGGCGCAGCGCGATCTCCTGCATCACCCGCACCTGGCCGCTGCCGCCGGGATCGAAATTTTCGAAGCGCAACGAAGCCCGGCCTTCCCGGTAAACCTCACGGTCCACGAAAGTGCGCACGCCCGGCGCATCCTGAAGCTGGAAGCCTTCCAGGCGGTGGCCCTTGGCCGCTTCCAAGCCGCCGTTGGAAAGCGCGGGTGCGGGGTCGGGCACGTGCCGGGCCTCCTGCTTTTCCGCCACGAACAGCGCATCGCGGACGGGCAGGCCCTCGGCCAGGTTGCGGTCATGGGCCAGCACGGAGCCGCCGTAACCGGCCGAGAAAACAATGGGGATCAGCTCCAAATGGTTCTTTGCGCAGATTTGCTGCACGCGGCGGAGGCGTGCGAAGTACGCCGGAGGCTGCAAGTCCAGCCGGTCGAGCCCGGCCGAAAGCACCATGCCGTTGAGCCCGTGCGCCGAGGCGACGGCCGCGATGCGCTCGATGTCGGTGACGTGCTGGTCGCTTTGCAGGCTCCGGGAAACGTAGACCCAGCGATACGGGTAAACCTTTTTCTCGGCGCGCTGGGAGGACGCGCAACTGGCCAGAGCCAGCAGGCACAGCGCCAGCGAACGCGGCGCCATCAGCTCCCCTTGCGCGCCGAGGCTGGCTGGGCGCGGATGAACTCTTCCACGTTGCTCTTGTCCACCAGGGTGACGCCCGTGTCCACCACCATGGGGAAGGGCGCGAAGATGTTGCGCGCCCAATCCGCGTCCAGTGAAGCCGGCCGGTTGTGGTGCAAGTCGTCGAGCACCTTCACCCCATAGAACGCCATGGTGTAGGGCTTTTGGGCCACGGTGGCGGCGATCATGCCCTTGCGGATCCACTCCAGGGTGGCATCCTGCGTGTCCATAGCCACGATGAATTTGCCGGTAATGCGGTTGCGGTCGAGCACGTCGGCCACCTCCGCGCACGCGATGGCCTCCAGGCAGGCGAAGGCGTCCGGGAGGTCCTTGCCGCTCTGGACCAGCTCCTTGGTGCGGTCGAAGGCCACGCGCGGGTCGCCGCGGATGTCCACGATCTCGCGCACGCGGATCTGCGGGTGCTCGGCGAAAACCGCCTGGTAGCCGCGCAGCCGCTCCTTCAGATTCTCCTGGCCGTTGATGGTATAGACCACAACAGAACCCTTGCCTTTCAACTCCCGCGCCACCACCTGGGCGCCCATCACTCCCGCCTGGTAGTTGTTCGTCCCCACGAAAAGAAGGCGCTTGCTGCCGGGGGCGTCCGAATCGATGGTAATGACGGGGATGCCTTGTGCGATGGCGGCGTTGATCTCCGGGGCAAGCAAGGCCGGGTCAGCTACGGAGACCATAATGCCGGAGGGCTTCTTGGTCAGCACGCGGCGGAACTCCTCACGTTCCGCCTGTGGGTCGTAGGTATCCGGCCCCACCATTTCCGCCAGTACGCCCAACTGGCGGGCTGCGGCGACGAGGCCGGCGTTGGCGGCCTGCCAGTAAGGCAGTTTGATGTTCGTCGCCACCAGCCAGTACTTCTCATCGGCGCTGTGCGGCCGCGAGCCGCAGCTCGCGATCGGCAGGCTTGCCAGGACCGCGAGGAGACAGCCCAGCGCCCGCGCGCGCTTCCAACCATCGGTCGACAGTCTCGTTCCCCTCATCAGTAGATCGCTCCGCACCGCAAAATCGCGGCCAACCATTGCAGTATAGGCCAAAGCAGCGGTGGCGGAGTGCAGCAAGCAGCGCCGGGCAGGTAGACTGGAAGCGTGGGGGCGCTGCGAATCCTGATTGCGCTTGTGGCCGCGGGTGCGCCTGCGCTGGCGAGGCTGGAGGCGACTGCCCGTGACGCGCTGGCCGCCGGGCTCGATCCCCAGGCCTGTTACCGGATCCGCGACCTGCACTTCAGTCGGGAAGACTTGCGCTTTTACTTCACCGACGGCTATCTGATTTTCGGCAAGCCCGTACGCGGCCGCCGCATCACCGCCGTGTTCTCCGCAGAAACCGAAGGAGGCGCGGGCGAGGTGGTGCTGTTCCCTCCCAGCGTCGCCGAGCGCCGGTCGCTGG
>JBMFPL010000039.1:0-14880 GCA_049969115.1 Bryobacteraceae bacterium
CCAGGGAGTGGAATAGTAGTCGAACACCGTACCGTGAAACTCGTTAGTGCCCGACTTGGAGACAATGGTGACCTGGCCCATTGAGCCGAACTCCGCTGAATTGTTCGCGATGTCAATTTTCACTTCCTGGAACGACTCGATGTAATTGGCGAAGGGGCCGGTTTGCGTGTTGTCCACCCCGTCGGCAAACGAGATGCCGTCTATGGTCCAGTTTTCCTGGTTGACCCGGCTGCCGCCAAAACGAATTACACTGCTGTTGGGTTGCTGCTGGACATTCGGGGTGAGCGCGAGATACGCCCAGAGCCCTCGGGTGTTCATCGGCAACGTGTTCAGCAGCAGCGATGTCTTGGTGTTCGCGATGCGCGCCGTCTCGGTTTCGATCAGGGTGGCGCCGCCCTGAACCTCGATGGCGGTTTCCACAGCTCCCAACTCGAGACGGATGTCCAGGCGTCGCACGTCGCGCGAGACCAGCACGATGTCGCGGGCCACGAATTTCTTGAAGCCGGCGGCCTCGGCTTCCACGGCGTAAGTCCCCTCCTTGAGCTGCGGTATCGTGTAAATACCCGCCTCGTTCGATTTGGTGGAACTGCGGACTCCGGTCAGCACGTTGACCGCCGTGACGGTGACGTTGGGGATGACCGCCCCGCTGGCGTCCGTCACCGTCCCGGTGATGGTGGCAAAGGTGGTCTGGCTCCACAGCGGGTGCACGAACAGCAACCCCGCTGTGCAGACAATCAACATGGCCTGCCGCACACGCTTCCTCCTAAACCCTCCTGCTCTGCTCGGATTGCGGGCGCTTCGCAGGTCTCGCCCGATCGGGTGCGAGGGGGCCTCCGGAAGGCTCCCCTGTCCCAGA
Source organism: Bryobacteraceae bacterium (assembly GCA_049969115.1). Classification (GTDB taxonomy): domain Bacteria; phylum Acidobacteriota; class Terriglobia; order Bryobacterales; family Bryobacteraceae; genus DTHT01. Next base: position 857 of record JBMFPL010000039.1, read on the forward strand.
CTCCCCGCCCGCATTAGCGGTCCGGGCCCGCACCGACGTGCTGAGCCCGCGTGCGCCTGATCGGCCACGGCATCACAGCCTCCGTCCACCAAGCTCGACCTGGCGGCCCGGGCGGTCCGGACAAGTCCTCTGCCGCTTTCGAGTACCACCAATGCTACACCCGGCCGGCGCTCTAGGTCAAGCGGCCCGACCGAGCTGCTCAAGGCGGGCCCAGGCAGTTGCGCCCGGACCGCTTAGAGGCGGAGTCGCGCAGGCGTAAGCGTGCTGCCGGTGAAGCAGCCGGGCGGTACGCGTGACACTTGCCGCCCGATACCGAGCACATGGTGAGGCGCTGCCCGCTAGCCTCGCCGCGATTCCCGACGGGCTGCCCTGCGCGCCGTGTGCAGCAGGACAGTAGACGGCGCAAGCCGTCGCTCAGCCGCCCACGGTCCCGTCAAAGCCAGGCCTGCGGAAACAGGAGCCGCCCCGCTGCTGGCATCCTTCAAAACGCCACTCGCACCCGGGCGGCGGGGTCCCCTTCGACCGGCGAGAGGCGGTAGCGGTAACGGTAGGGTTTGTCTGCCGGCAGGCGGTAGGCCGGCAGGGGCAGCGCGTTCGCGCTCCAACTGTCAATGCCGCCCACGCCCATCTGCCGGTAGTCTAGATTGAGATAGATTTCGGGCCGCCGCCGCAACTTGAACGAGTAATCCGCCGCCTCGATTTCATCCTTGGTGTAATGCGTTGCGCTCACGCTGAGCTCCGGCATCCCCACCGCGAGCAAACCGATGCCTTTCTCGTTGGTAAGAGCCAGCCAGCGCACGCCGGTCTTGTTGCCGTTTTCCTGCGGCCTCGAGTACTCTACCCACTCCGCGTCCACGTTGGAGGAGTAAATGCCTACCCGTTCGAAGTTACGGTCCCAGTAAGTGGCCGCCGGGCCGCGGCCGTACCACGTCATTTTTTCCAGCCCGGGTGCCGCCACCCATTCCATCCCAAACCTGGGCATCATGGGCGCGGGCGACCCTCCGGGCTCGAACGCAGCCTCGGCCACCACGTCCCCGCTGCCGTAAACCGTATAGGTGAGCGAGTAACTGGCCTGCACCGCCGGCAACTGAGCTCGGATCGAGATCCTGGCCGTGCGGGGATCCACGCGCTCCACGATGGGTTCGCCCGGCTGCCAGTTCTTGCCCACCTCCCGCCACACGGGGATGTTCCGCGCCGGATCCTTCGCCCACACGCGACCGACCGCCTTCCAGGCGCCCCGATCGTTGTCGGTCATGGCTCGCCAGAAATCCGGCAGCCCGCCGCGCTCGATCAGCTTAACGCCCTTGTAAGTCCACCCGGTAAACTGGGCCAGGTGCTTGTCGAAAACCAGCGTGAAATCTTTGCCCGAAAAGCGCAGTTCGTCGCCCTGCTCGTCCATGTCCAGCGGCGGCAGGGAGACCAGATCCACCGCGCGTGCCGGCGCGCTGACCGGCAGCTCGAACTGATCCCACGCCAGCTCATGCCCCCGGGGCGCCCAGGGCAGCTCGCGGCGGGTCAGAAGGCGCAGATCCAGCCAGTACTCCACGCCCGGTTCGGGACGGATCTCGGGCAAGGCCAGGCGGAACTCGCGTTCCTGCCGGGGCGCGATGTCCAGCTCGGGCAGGCGGCCCGAAGCCAGCGGACGCCCGTCCGCCTTCACTTCCCAGAACCCCTCGGCAATTTCCGCCGCGTTGATGAAGTCGTACCAGTTGGTGACCTTGATGCGACCAGAGGCCAGGTCGATGGGCGTTGCGTGCAGATACCGGTACACATACTTGACCGCTAGCAGTCCCGGCCGCACCGTGCGATCCGCCGCGACCAGTCCGTTCATGCAGAAGTTATCGTCGTGGCGCAGGCCGGCTTTGGCTTCCCACCAGCCGCCGTAAGCGAAGAAAGTATCTCGCCCCGACGTTTTGCGGTACTCTTGGGGCACTGGCTGCCTGAGGCCCTGATCCACCCAGTCCCAGACAAACGCGCCTTGCGCGTTGGCGCCCGAGTAGAAAATATCCCAGTATTCCTTGAGACCGCCGTTGCTGTTGCCCATCGCGTGCGTGTATTCGCAAAGGATGAGCGGCATGTGCGGCCTTTCTTTCGCACGCCTGACGACCTCCTCGGGCGGGGCGTACATGAACGAGTTCAGGTCCGAGTTCGGTCCCCCGATCGAGCTGCTCCCCTCGTAGTGGAAGGGCCTGGTGGGGTCGCGCCTTTTTACCCACTCGTACACCGCCGCCACATTGGACCCATCGCCCGATTCGTTGCCCATGGACCAGATGATGACCGAGGCATGGTTTTTGTCACGCTCGACCATCCGCTGGATCCGGTCCAGGTACGCCGTGCGCCACTCGGGATCGTTGCTCAGGCGGTTGCGCGGGTTGCGGCCGCCGTAGCCATGGGTCTCGATGTTGCCCTCGTTAATCAGATAGAGCCCGTAACGGTCGCACAACTCGTACCACAGCGGCGCATTCGGATAGTGCGAGGTGCGCACCGCGTTCACGTTGTGCCGTTTCATCAGCACGATATCACGCACCATCAGCTCGCGCGTCACGTAGTGGCCCGTATCGGGACTGTGCTCGTGCCGGTTGACTCCCTTCAGCAAGATGGGCCGGCCGTTGACCAGCAAGCGCCCGCCGCGGATCTCCACTTCGCGGAAACCCACGTTCCATGGGATCAGGTCGATCACGCGCCCGCCCGCGTCCCTGAGCGTGAGCAAGAGCTGGTAAAGGTAGGGATCCTCGGCGCTCCACTTGCGCGGATTGCCGACAGGGACCGCGAACTCCAGCGTTTGCTCGGTTCCCGGTCGCAACTCGGCTTTTTTCGTCCCGGGCGGGATGACCGGCTTGCCCCCCGCATCGAATAACTCGATCGTCACGCTCACCGGCCCGGCCGGGCCGTCGTACTGGATCAGGTGCGTGCTGACTTTGAGCGTGGCGTCACGCCAGGCTTCGTCCAGGTCGGTACGCACTTCAAAGTCCCGGATATGCCGGCTGGCTGTGCTCCACAGATAAACGTCGCGGTAAATCCCGCTCAGCCGCCACATATCCTGGTCTTCGAGATAGGCGCCATCGGGGAAACGGTAGACCTCCACCGCGAGCAGGTTTTCACCCGGCTTCACGTACCTGGTAATGTTGAACTCCGCGGGAGTTCGCGAATCCTCGCTGTAACCCACTTTCTGGCCATTTACCCAAACATAGAAGGCGGAGTCTACGCCATCGAACACGATGAAAACCTGGCGACCAGCCCACGCCGCCGGCACCATGAATTTGGTGCGGTAGGATCCCACGGGATTGCGGTCTTTGGGAACCACCGGCGGCCCCTTGGGATCGTAAGGGAACGGGTAGATGGCGTTGGTGTAAATCGGTATGTCGTAGCCGTGGAGTTGCCAGTTCGAAGGCACCGGGATGAAAGGCCAGCCCGAGTCGTCGTAATCGGTGCGATAGAAGTCCGCCGGCCGATCGGCAGGCCGTGGCGCCCAGTGAAACTTCCAGTTCCCGTTGAGCGAGACAAACCACGGCGAGCGCGCCGGATCCCCCTGCCGCGCCAGTGTCGCGTTCGGGTAAATCATCATCGTCGCCCGCGGCTTCTCCCGGTTCACTTGGACCACGGCGGGGTCGTCCCACTCGGGCCGGGCCTGCGGCCACGCCGCAGCAGCCAGCCACAAGATCGCAGCAGTCCTCATCAGGCAAGCCCGCATTGTCACCGACCTCCCGCGCGGCCCGCGCGCCGCGCTCACTGCTCGGGATACTCCTCCACCCTATCCTCCCAGACCACCAGCTCCACGCCGGCGGCCTTGAAAAGCTCGCGCGTCTCCTGCCCCGCGTGGTAGCGGCGCCGGGCCACCACGCGCCGGATTCCCACGCTGATAAGCAGCATGGCGCACACGCGGCACGGCTCCATGGTGGAGTACACCGTCGCGCCTTCCATGGCGATGCCGTAGCGCGCGGCCTGGCAGATGGCGTTCTGCTCGGCGTGGGTCGTGCGCACGCAGTGCTGGCGCACGTTGCCGTCCTCGTCCACCACCTTGCGCAACAGGTGGCCCACGTCGTCGCAGTGCGGCAGGCCAGGCGGCGAACCGACGTAACCGGTGGCGATGATGCGCTTGTCACGAACCACCACGCAGCCGGCGCGGCCTCGATCGCAGGTGGCGCGTTTGGCCACCTGCGCCGCCAGTTCCAGAAAGTACTCGTCCCAGCTCGGCCGGCTCACGCCTTGCCCTCCAGTCCCAGCTCCGGCGCGCGCTCCTGCATGGCCCGCGCGCAGAACTCGATGTGCTCGTCCAAGTCCACGCCCAGCTCCTGAGCCCCCTGGATGATGTCCTCGCGGCTCACCGAGCGCGCGAACGCCTTGTCCTTCATCTTCTTGCGGACGGAACGGGCGTCCACTTCCGCCAGGCTCCGGTTGGGCTTCACCAGCGCCACTGCGATGATGAAGCCCGCCAGCTCGTCGCAGGCGAATAGCGTCTTCTCGAGCAGCGTCTGCCGTGGCACACCCGTGTAGGTGGCGTGCGATAGGATCGCCCTGCGAATCTCCTCGCTGACGCCGCGCTCGGCCAGGATCGCCTCGCCCTTGAGCGGGTGATCCGGCGCCTCGGGATGGATTTCGTAGTCGAAGTCATGCAGCAGCGCCGTGACCGCCCACTTTTCCTCGTCCTCGCCGAACTTGCGCGCGTAGGCCCGCAGGCAGGCCTCCACGGCAAGCGCGTGCTTGCGCAGGTTCTCCGACTTGGTGTACTCGCACAGCAGTTGCCAGGCTTCTTCGCGCGTCATACGCCTCAGGATAATACGGGGGACAGCGGAGTCGGGGCCGGTGAAAGGCTCGCCGGCGCAGCTATGGGTGGCCGGGGTCGGCTTCTGCCGTGCGACCGTGCGCCGGGCTCGCCGACGAAAGGCGGAACGAGCGCGGTCGCTGCCAGTCCGGCTCAGATCCAAACGCGCTTGACGCGGGCGCGGATGCCGCACAGCACGTCGTAGGAGATGGTTCCCGCCAGGCGCGCCAGTTGCTGGGCGTCCTGGCTGACTTGGCCCTCGCACCCGATCAGCGTCACTGCGTCGCCCGGGCCGATTTCAGGGCATTGGCTCAGGTCGATGGTGGTGAGGTCCATGGACACTGCGCCGAGGATGCGGGCCAGCCGCCCCGCGGCGATGACCTGCCCGCGATTGGAGAGACGGTGCGGCAACCCGTCCGCGTAGCCCACGCCGAGCACCCCGATACGCATCGGCTTGGGCGCACGAAACATGGCCCCGTAGCCGATGGGCCAGCCGGCGGGAACCGTCTTGACGGCCAGCACCCGCGCCTTCCAGCTCAAGGCGGGCTGCACCTGGAGCATTTTGGGCGGAGCGGGACCTCGCGCCGGCGAGACGTAACCGTAGAGCGCGTGCCCGGTCCGGACCATGTCGTACCAGGCTTCGCGACGGCCGTAAGCCACCGGGATCGTGCTCGCCAGATGCGCGTAACGCGGCGCCAGGCCCGCTCGTCGCAGGGCGGCAAGCAGTTGATCGAACCGCCGGATTTGCTCCTCGGTCTGCGGACTGCCGTAATCGGCGGCGCTCGCCAGATGGCTCATGATGCCTTCCAGGCGCAGACAGCGAGCCTGGCTGACCGCGCCGGCGATCTGCTCAGCGCCCTCCATCACCCCCAGGCGTCCCATCCCGGAGTCCACTTTCAAATGGAAGCTCAGGCTTGCCCCGCGCGCTTGCAGCCAGCGGTCCAGCTCGGCCAGGTCCCTGAGCGAATGGACCACCGGCGTCAACCGGTGCGAAAGCAACGCGCAACGGGAAAACGGCAGGCTGTCGGCCATCACCAGGATGCGCCCGCCGATGCCCGCCTCGCGCAGGGTGACGCCTTCTTCCACCGTGCTCACGGCGAACCACCGTGTGCCCTCGGCCTCGAGCACGCGCGCGGCTTCCACCGCGCCGTGCCCGTAAGCATCAGCCTTGAGTACTGCCGCCACCTCGACCCGGGGACCCACCAGCTCGCGCACGGCGCGGAAGTTACGGGCTATCTGCGCGCGAGAGATCTCGACCCATGTCCGGAACTCGGGTTCCACGCTCACTTGCCTCGCAGCTCCTCGAACAACCGCTCGTAGGCGTCCGTGATCCGCTCCCAGTCGTAGCGCTCGCGGACGCGCTCCATGGCCTTGCGACCGTAAGCTTCCCGCTGCTCGGGCATCATGTCGAGGGCGAGCCGCAGCTTGTCCGGCAGGTCCTCCGCGGTGAAGGGGATACCAGCATCGGCGGCCACCTCCGCGTTTTCGGGCGTGTCCAGGTAAAGCACCAGCGCTCCCCGCCCCATCGCTTCCACCAGCGCCGGGTGGGTACCGCCCACTTCAGTGGCATGGATGTAGGCGAAGCAGTGCGATTGCAGCTCGTGATAGGGGCGGCCGTAGATGGCCCCGGGGAACAGGATGCGGGGATCGCGCGTGTCCCGCACCTGAGCGATGTAACGGCGCGCGTAAGGCGCATCGCCCACCATGACCAGCCGGACGTCGGTGCGCACCTGCTCGAACGCGCGCCGGACCAGCAGCGCGTTGTTCTCCGGTTCCATGCGGCTCACGTAGAGGAAGTACCCGCCAGGGACCAGCCCCAGCCGCTCGAGCGCCTCGCGCGAGGCCACCTTGCCCACCGCACCCCCGTAAGGGATGAAGTGCGTCTGCTTGCCGTACTGCTCGCGGTAGTAGCGCGCGATGGTCTCGGCATCGCTCACGACGGCGTCCGGGAGCAAGGTCGCGAGTCGTTCCGAGAGCCGGTACCAGGCTCGCGCCACCTGGTTCCACTTGCGCCGCCGTCTTTCCAGTCCGTCCACGTTGAGAGCCACCCGCACCCCGCGCAGCCGTGGCCAGAGCGTGAAAATCGCATTGGCGGCATTGCAATACAGGGCCACCTCCGGCGGGGCAAGCAGAAGGTGCAGGGTAGAAAGCGCGGTGTGCGAGATGGTCTCCAGATACTTGTGCCGCACAGCCGGCAGATAACGCAGCCGCATGCCCAGGTAAAAGCGCTCGCTGTGCGGCCGGCGGCAGTAGACAGTCACGGCATGCCCTCGCGCCGCCAGGCGCTGGCCCAGCTCTTCAGCGAAGGTCTCGAAGCCGCCGTAGCGGGCGGGAATGCCCCGCGTGCCAACGATGGCGATTTTCACCGCGATCGTTCGGTTCTCAGGAAGGTTCGGTCGCTCCGGCCACCTGGGCTGCGGCCAGGGCCCGCTCGCGCCCGTCAGGGAAGGGAATGGCCACCGGCCGGTAGCTGAACCAGGAAGCGATGTAGTCGTCGCTCACCCGCCTGCGCTGCATGATCTGCCGCCGCTTGGCCCATACCCGCTTCCAGTTCTTGATCAGGAACCAGAACGCCTTCAGGGAGGTCTGCTCGCGCAGCAAGCAGCAGCCGATCACCATCAGATCGCGCACCGTGATCGAGAACCAGTTCCGCAGGTACAGATCCAGCGTCATGTTCTTGATCCGCATGAGGAAGCGGTTCTTCACCGAGTGCATGTTGATCACCGGCGGCAACGCCCGCCGGTTGCCCGGCCGCGCGCTGCGCACGTGATAGGCGCGCGCGTGCGGCGTGTACAGGCAGCGCCAGCCCATCAGTTGCGCGCGCCACGCCACGTCGGCGTCTTCCCGGTACACGAAGAAGTCCGAATCGAAAAACTCCCCGTCGATTGAAATGTCTTCGATCATCTCGCGGCGGTACAGCGCAGCTGCCGCCGTGGCTCCGAACACGTACTCGTAATTCAGGTAGTGGCCGTTCTCGACCTGCTGACTGCCGCGGTCCAGATGTCGCAGCATGGGCGTGAAGTAGATGCCGGTGGAATCCACCAGCGGCTGTTCCGGGAAGTCAAAGGTGGGCCGCATGGTGAGGAGCTTGCCGCATACCGTTCCCACCTGTGGGTCCAGCCGCCCGGCCGCCACCAGAGCCTGGATGAAGTTAGGCAGCAGGAGCATGTCGGGGTTCAGCGTGAGGATCCAGTCCCCGCGCGCCATCCGGATGGCCTGGTTCTGCGCCGCGGCAAAACCTATGTTCTGGTGGTTGTAAACGATCCGGCAGCGATCGCGGAAGCGCTCCAGAATCTCCCTGGTGCCGTCAGTGGACGCATTGTCCACCACGATCACTTCCACATAGGGATACTTCTGCGCCAGCACGGACTCCAAGCATCGCTCGATGAAGCGGCTGCTGTTGTAAGTGACGATCGTTACCGATACCAGCTCGTCGTGGGCCATTCTGTCCGTTTTGCGACGCTCAGCAGCCTCCGGGAACCTCTCCGCCATCCACGATTCGTGAGCGCCAGCCCTGCGTCTCCCTCCCGCCTGCCGTCAGCCTTTTCGCTGCCAGTCGGATTATTCTACCGTACGCGCGCAGCGCTGCGCGGCCGTGCACGAGCATTCCCCCGGCGCCTCGAACTACGCTGGCCACCACGGCCATCACCAGCAGCGCACGGTATTTCAGCGGGCTGAAATGACCGGCAGCGAACCTGAAAAGGTTATCATACCAATACCACTGGCGGTTTTCCCAATTTAATTTGGCAACAGACCGGGCACCCAAGTGCCGCGCCACCGCGCGTGGCTCATAGCGGATGCGGTAGCCCGCTAGCGCCGTGCGCCGCAAAAAATCCACATCCTCGAACCACAGGGGAACGAAGACCTCCGAGAATCCCCCCAGCTCCCGCCACACATCCCGCCGGAACATCAGGAACGCTCCTGCCGGTTGCTCGACCTCAGCCGCCTGTTCCGGGTCCAGGTCCAGACACCGGTACCGACGGTTCACCGGATTGCCCGGCCAGAGCCGGTTCACGCCCAGCATTTCCAGCGCCAGCGTAGCTGCCATCGGGAAGCGCCGCACCATGAAACCCCGCTGCGGGCGCCCGCTCGCGTCCACCAGCTTGCCTCCGGCGGCCGCCACCCCCGGCCGCATGCAAGCTGCCACCAGCGCATCTAGACCGCCGAGCACCTCGGTGTCGGGGTTGAGCAGCAGCACCAGCTCCGCCTCCAGGGCTTCCACCCCTTGATTGACCGCGGCCGCGAACCCGCGATTCCACGGGTTGGCGATCAACCGCACATTTCGCCGCCGGACGAGCTCGCAGGTGGCATCCTCGGAGGCATTGTCCACCACCGTGATTTCACGGATCCCCTGCGCGAGCAGCGCATCCAGGCAGCGCCCGATTTCCGGCGCTGAATTCCAGGTGACGATCGCCGCCCCCACACTGGCCATGCGTGCGGCTAGTATAGAGCACCGCACCCCTGGGCTGTGGGGCGGCAGATGGCTCGCAACTGCGTGCTATTCTGAAGGCGTGAGGGCGCGCGTGTCGCTGCTGGCCCTGGTTCTGGGGAGCCAACTGGCCTGGGCCGGCGGGGCCAGCCTGCTCGAAATTCTCGCCGAAGAGCTGGACCGCAACTTCCGCATCCTGCGCGAGAAGGGCGATCCCGCGCCTTACTTCATCGCCTACGAAGTGACCGAACGCCGCGGCGCCGGCCTCACCGCCACTCTCGGCGCTCTCAAGTCCGTCGAGGAACCTCAAGGCCGCTGGCTCGACGTCACCGTGCGGGTCGGCAGCCGGAAACTCGACAACTACCACCGCATCCCCGGCGAACGGGTGCAGTTCACCGCCGCGGTCCCCCTGCCGCTGGAGGACCAGGCCGCGGCCATCAAGCAGCACCTGTGGCGCGAAACCGATCGCACGTATCGCCTCGCCGTCGAGCGTTTCATCAAGGTCCGGACTCAGCGCGAAGTCAAGGTCGCCTCCGAAGACGAATCCGACGATTCCTCGCAGGAGGAACCAGTGGTCGCTTTCGACCCGCCGGCGCAAATGACGTTCGACGCCAACGCCTGGGCGGACCGCCTGCGACGCTGGTCGGCCGAACTGGGCCGGCACCCCGGCATCCTCACCTCGCAGATTGGCTGGGGCGCGCAGCAGGAAATCCGCTACATCATCAACACGGAAGGCACTCGAATCTGTCAGGGCCGCGGCTTCGCGCGCCTGTGGATCCAGGCCCGCGCCAAGGCCGCCGACGGGATGGATCTGGCGCTGGAGGAGGCTTTTGACGCCGCCGACCCGTCGCGCCTGCCATCCGAAGAGGCTATCCGCCAGGCGATCGCACGCCTCGCCGCCGATCTCGCCGCGCTGCTCAAGGCGCCTCTGGCCGATCCCTTCGCAGGTCCCGCTATCCTGTCGGGCCGCGCCGCAGCCGTCTTCTTTCATGAAATCCTCGGGCACCGCATCGAAGGCCACCGCCAGAAGGACGAGTCCGAAGGACAAACCTTCGCTCGCAGCGTGGGAACCAGGATCCTGCCCGAATTCCTCGCCGTCGTCTTCGATCCCACGCGGCGACGGTTCGAGGGGCACGACCTCAACGGCTCCTACCTGTACGACGACGAGGGCGTCAAGGCGCGCCCCGTTACGGTGGTGGAAGACGGCATCCTGAAAACCTTTCTGCTTTCCCGTTCCCCGGTCCGCGGGTTCAACCACTCCAACGGCCACGGCCGCCGCGCGCCCGGCTTCGAGGTTGTCTCCCGCCAGTCGAACATGTTCGTGGAGTCCTCGCGGAGGGTTTCGGAAAAGCGCCTGCGGGAGATGCTCATAGAAGAAATCCGGCGGCAGGGCAAGCCTTACGGCCTGTACTTCCGCGAAGTCGCCGGCGGCCTCACCACCACCACGCGCGCCGGCGTACAGGCCTTCAAAGTGATCCCGGTACTCGTTTATCGCGTCTGGCCTGACGGGAGACCCGATGAGCTGATGCGCGGCGCGGACATCGTCGGTACCCCGCTGGCCAGCTTCGCCCGCATTCTCGCCACTTCCGATCGCTACGAGGTTTTCAACGGCTACTGCGGCGCCGAATCGGGCTCGGTGCCGGTGTCGGCCATCGCCCCGGCGCTGCTGGTTTCGGAGATCGAAATCCAGAAGCAGCCGAAGTCGCTTGACCGGCCACCGTTCCTGCCGCCCCCACCCGTGGAGGACCGCCCGTGAGGCGCGCAATCGCCATCCTGCCGCTGCTAGCAGCCCTGTGCTGGTCCCAGGGCAAACCGTCCTCGGACGCTTTGCTCGCCGCCATGCGCGACGAACTCGAACGCAGCCGCGCTTTGCGCATCATTGAGGTTCCCTACTTTATCGAGTACGCGGTGGACCAAGGCGACCAGACCTCGGCAGCCGCCACGCTGGGGGCGTTGCTCAACAGCGGCCGCTCTCGCTTCCGGATTCCTCGCGTCCAGGTGCGGGTAGGCAGCTACCAGCTCGACAACACCAACTTCGTCGGCGCCGACTATTACCCTGGTGCCCGCTACGAAGTGGATCGCCTTCCCCTCGACGACTCCTACTACCCCATCCGCCAGCATTTATGGCTGGCCACCGACATGGCCTACAAGGCCGCGGTGGAGGCTTTCTCGCGCAAGCGCGCGCTGCTGCGCTCGATTACCGCCCCGGAACCTCTGCCTGACTTCTACCCCGCGCCGGCCGTGGAGCTGCTGGACTGGACGCAGTTGCCGGAACTCAACGCCGCGTTGTGGCGCGAGCGGGTCCGCAAGATCAGCGCCGTGTTCCTGGGCTACCCCAAAGTGACCGGCTCGGTAGTGGATTACACCGCCGCGCGCGATGTCTATTATCTGGTCAACTCCGAGGGGACTCGCGTGCGCGAGCCGAGCGGCGTGTTTTTCGTCCGCATCCGCGCCACCAGCCAGGCCCCCGACGGCATGCCCCTGCGCGACGCCACCGTGTTGCACAGCCGGGACCTGCTGCGGTTGCCTGATGAAAAGGAACTCGAGCAGGCTGCGCGCGAAGTGGCCGAAAACCTCACCGCGCTGGCCGCGGCCCCGGTGGGCGAATCCTACACCGGACCCGTGCTTTTCGAAGGCATCGCGGCGCCCCAGATTTTTGCCCAAGTTCTGGGCCGGAACCTTGCCGCCACTCGCCGGTCCATCGCTCCGCCCGGGCGTAGCCTGCCGCTGCGCACCAGCGAACTGGAAGGACGTATCGGCGTGCGCATTCTTCCCGAGTGGATGGATGTGGTGGACGACCCGACGCAAAAGGAATGGCGCGGGCGCGCGTTGTTCGGGGCTTACCGGGTGGACCTGGAGGGCGTGCGCCCCGAGCCGCTGGTGCTGGTCGAAAAAGGCGTGCTCAAGTCTTACTTGCTTACCCGCCAGCCGGTGAGGGGCTTCCAAGCCTCCAACGGCAGGGCCCGGCTGCCCGGCGCATTCGGGGCCAAGGCTGGCGCCATATCCAACCTGTTCGTGCGCGGAGCGCAAACCGCGCCCGCTGCCGACCTGCGCAAGCGGCTGGTGGAGATCTGCCGCCAGCGTGGCCAACCGTACGGCATCATTGTCCGCAAGATGGACTTCCCCTCTTCGGCCGCCTGGGACGAGGTGCGCCGCATGCTTGGCGCGGGGCAAGGCGCTTTTGCGGTCAGCGCTCCTGTCCTCGTCTACCGCGTTTACCCGGATGGCCGCGAGGAGTTGGTCCGCGGCCTCCGCTTCCGCAATTTCGACACGCGCTCGCTGCGCGAGATCCTTGCCGCTTCCGACGAGTTGCACGTGTTCGACTACATGGAGAACGGGGCGCCTTTCGCTCTGATGGGCGCCGGCTCGTACGTGGCGGAATGCACCGTGGTCGCCCCTTCCATCCTGGTGGACGATCTCGAGCTGGAGAAGGCGGAGGAAGAACTGTTGCGGCCGCCGCTAGTTCCGCCGCCTCCTTTGCTCGCCCTGGCCGGCCGCTCGCTCGACCGCTGATGCGCACGCTCGCGCGCTCCGTCTTCCGCGAGATCACCTCCAGCGCTCTCATCGGCGTCACACTGTTCAGCTTCGTGCTCCTGCTCCAGCGGCTCGGCAGCGGCAAGCTTTTCGAATTGCTGGTGCGCGCCGCTGCCCCTGCGCCGACGGTTGGTTACCTGTTCCTGCTCGTTCTGCCGCCGGTTTTGACTTTCACCATTCCCATCGGCGTCCTCGTGGGAACGCTCATCGTGCTCAGCCGCATGTCGGCCGATGGCGAGATTACCGGCTTGCGGGCCGCGGGGGTGCCCGGGCGGAAGGTCCTTCCACCGGTGCTGCTTTTCGCCAGTCTCGGATCCGGCCTCACCGGGCTGTGCTCGATCTGGCTCACTCCCGCGGCGATCCGCGAAACCTATGCCGTGCTGAACCGGCTCATCGCCTCGCAGGTCACCGCCGAAGTCCGCCCGCGCGTCTTCGAGGAGCGGTTTCCGGATGTCATTCTCTACGTCGCTGATGTCGTTCCCGGCCCCGTGGTCCGCTGGCGCAAGGTCTTCATCGCCGATCAGCGCAGCACGGTGGGCGAGCGCGCCAGCGAGCTACCCCGCATCACGCTGGCTCGCGAAGCCCTCGCCGTCTCCGACGTTCCCCGCCAGCGCATCCAGCTTTCCCTCATCGAGGGCAGCACTCACGAGGTGGGTAAGGACCCCGCCGAGTATTTCCTCAGCATGTTCCCCCGCGGCGAACAGACGCTGGCCGTGGCCCGCTCGGACGAGGTGCACGCCCGCGCTTACAGCGAAATGGAGACCCGGCGCTTGCTCGAGGAAGCCAGGCAGTCTCTGGAAGCGCGCATCGAGCTCCACCAGCGCTTCGCTCTGCCCCTGGCTTGCCTGGTGCTCGCCCTGCTGGCCGTGCCACTGGGCGCCTCCTCGCGAAAGGGAGGGCGCTCCTTTGCCGTGGTTTTGACCGTCGCCCTGGCCTTTTTCTACTACATGGGCCTCATCAGCCTGATCGGCCTCGCCCGCCAGGAAGCCGTGCCCGTCGAAGCTGCGGTCTGGACCCCAAACGCCGTCCTGGCCATGCTGGGGGCCGTGTTCACGGCGCGGATGGAACAGCCCGGCGAGCGCGATTGGGTGGCCGGGCTGATGCGGCACGCCGCCGGGTTGCGGGCTTCGCTGGCCTCCCTCCGCCGCCCAGCTGCCATCCGCAACGGGTCGCGGCCTTTACGGCTGACGCTGGCCCCCCAGATCGTTGACACCTATATCCTTTCCTCTTTCCTTTCCTACCTCGCGCTGCTGCTGGCGGCCTTCGTGCTTATGACGCACGTATTCACTTTCTTCGAGC
>JBMFPL010000040.1:0-14852 GCA_049969115.1 Bryobacteraceae bacterium
CCCGACCCCGGTCAACGCAGGAACCAGCCCGATTGATGTGGCGGTGAGCATGGATTCCACGCGGGCGTTCGTGCTCAGCGCATCCGACCAGAAGCTGGTGGCCGTTGATCTTGCGACTTATTCGCGGGTGGGCGAGGTCTCGATTCCCGGCCAGTCCACGGGGGTGGCGGTGGGGCCGAACAGTATGGTCTACGTCACCACGCTGAACCGGATCTACGAGATCGATCCCCGCACCATGACGCTCACGCTACCCGACGGGATTGCACTGAACGGCCGGCCGAGCAAGCTGGTGTTTACTCCCGACGGCCGCTACGGCGTGGCTACTAACCTGACGCCGGTGGCGGGCAATTCCTCCGTGCTGCTGTTTGACCTGCTCAACAAAACGGTGGCGTCCTCGATCCCCAACTTTGGCGTCGTGCTCGATCGCATTTTCATGGCTGGCGCCAACCGCGCGTTCGCGCTCTCGAGCGACACGCGACGCGTTTATGAAGTGACGATCAACCCGCTCAACGTCGGCGTACCGAGCTTCGGGGGCATCGGCGAAATCACCAATGTGATCGCGGGCGGGGTATCCAATGAGTTGCCCCAGCCCCGTTTCTTGTATCTGCTGGCGCCGACCACGATCTATAGGATCGAGCTGGCGAGTTATCAGTTGTCAGGTCAAGTGGGGGTGACCACCACCCCCAGCCGTCTTTCGATCGCGACCCCAGCCTCCACCAACGCGCCCACCAGCCTGCTGCTTTACAACAACAACCAGACGCTGGCGCCGCTAGCCACTTCGCTGCCGCTGATCGTGCGTGCGCTCGATTCCTTCGGGAGGCCGGTCTTGGGCGCGACAGTCGCCTGGAGCACGGCGCAGGCCGGGGCGGTAATCCAGCCCGTTGGCAACGCCACCAACGGTGAGGGCTATGCGCTCGCCACGGTTACCGCGCCCAGCACGGCCGGCACCTTCACTGTCACCGCGACCGTTGCCGGCTCGCTGGTGGCCACCTTCACGATCAACGTGGCAGCGGGCGCGGGCGGTCCAGGCGGCGCTCAAGGTGGTATCAGGATCGTTTCCGGCAACGGCCAGGTCGTGCGCGAGTGGATGGTGACCACCGAACCGATGGTTGTGGAAGTGCGGGATTCGGCCGGCAACCCGATTCCCGCCGCCAGGGTGGACTTCACGATCAGCCAAGGGCAGGGCACGCTCACGCCAGGCCCAATCGGTAGCGCGTCGGCGACCGGCGGGACCACTCTGACCATGCTGACCGACGCCAACGGGCAGGCCAGCGCTTTGATGCTGGCCAGTCTGGTCAGTCCCGGCTATTCTTGGGCTCAAACCACGGTGACGGCGACCAGCCAGGGTTCGGCCGTGAACTTCATCGTCACCACCACGATCGCCACGCTACAGGGTGGAGGGCAGGCGCCATACCCGTCTGTTGTCCTGGTCAGACCTCCTGAAGAAGACCGGCGTCTGGAGGGCAAAGCGGGCCAGACCGCCTCGGGCGCGATCGTGGTCCGCGTGTTCGCCAGCGGGGGGCCGCAGGTCGGCCAGCCCATACCCGGCGTGGGCGTGCGAATCACGACTAATCTGGATCCCGCTCTCGGCCCGACCGCATCCTGCGACGGGGGTACGGTGCTCACCGACGGGACCGGGACGGCAACCTGCGACGTGATCTTCGGCCCCAAGATCGGCTTGGCCGAGCTTCAGGTGCTCACCGGCAGCTTCAATACCAAGACCATCCAGTTGACCGTGGTTCCCGGCCCGCCGGCGCAGTTGAAGATCGTCCAGGGCAACAACCAATCGGGCAATCCCGGGCAGACGTTGCCCCTGGCGCTGGTGGCCGAGGTGCAGGATGCCGGTGGCAACATTCTCGAGGGCGTGCCCGTGGCCTGGGAAGTGGTGACAGCGGGAAGCGCGACGCTGTCCAACGTAGTTGCCCGGTCCTCTTACAACGGGCGCGTCTCCGCCCTGGTGACTCTGGGTTCGATCCCGGGCACGCACCAGATCCGCGTGAGGACGGTCGAGGGCAACGTCATGGCGACCTTCACGGTGACCGTGAATGTGGCCCTCGCTCGCCTGAACAAGGTCTCGGGTGACAACCAGACGGCGGCGACCAACCAGGCATTCCCTGCCCCGCTGGTGGTGCAAGCGCTGGATGACCGCGGCCAGCCCATCGCGGGCTTGCAGGTGAGCTTCGCCGTGGCCTCGGGCAGCGCCACACTCAGCGCGACCACGGCGACCACCAACGCGCAAGGGCAAGCGTCGGTCAACGTGACGGCCGGAGCGACCGCGGGCAGCATCACCATCCAGGTCACGGCCGGCTCGCTGAGCGTGACCTTCACGCTGTCCTCGCGACTGCCCGGGCCGGTGCTGGGCACAGGCAGCTTCGTCAACGCGGCGGGCGGCCAGACCGGGGTGGTCGCGGGCAGTATCGTGACGATCCGCGGCTCGGGCCTCGCGCCGAGAGTCCAGGGCTGCGTGGAGCCAGGCACGATCATCGGCCCGCTGCCGACCACGCTGGCCGGGGTGACGGTGACCTTCGGCAGCCACCTGGCGCCGATCTTCCACGTCTGCAACGTGGGCGGAGTCGAGCAGGTGACGGTGCAGGCGCCCTGGGAACTGGGTCCCGGTGTGGTGCCCGTGAAGGTGACCGTGGATGGCGGCGAGACGCTGGTGAATGACGTGCGCGTACTGTACGCCCAGCCGGGCATCTTCGAAACGGTGGATGCGGCCGGGCGGCGCTACGCCGTGGTGGTGAGGCCCAACGGGACCTTCGTCACGCCAACGAACCCCGCGCGCCGCGGCGAGATCCTGCGCATGTACGCCACGGGCCTCGGTCCCGTGCTGCCGGTGACCCAGACCAACCAGCCGGGCATGGGCCAGGCGGTCTACCTGCCGGTGATCGTGGGCGTGGCCAACGCGGGCGTGCGCGTGGTCTCGGCCGAGTACGCGCAGAATATGATCGGCGTGTACGTGGTGAGTTTCGAGGTGCCTGCGGACACCAGGACGGGCACGGAGATCCCGCTCGACCTGGTGGTCCAATTGCCTGACGGCAGCAAGGCCCAGGCGCCCGGCTCGCGCATCGCCATCCAGTAGCGATCGGAAAAGCTGCGGGGGGGCGGTTGGAGCGACAAGCCGCCCGCCGCGCTCTCTCGCCTGTCTGCCGCGCCATAATAAAAGACCCGCATGCTTCTTTACGGTCTCACTATCCTGCTGGCTGCTTTCTTGCTGTTTCAGGTCCAGCCGCTGATCGCGAAAATCATCCTGCCCTGGTTCGGCGGCGCCTCGTCAGTGTGGAGCGCGTGCATGCTCTTCTTCCAAGGGGCGCTGCTGCTGGGCTACCTCTATGCGCACTGGCTGCACGAGAAGCTGGCGCCGGTGCGCCAGGCCGTGCTGCACACCGCGCTGCTGGGGACGAGTTTCCTGCTGTTGCCGCCGCTGCCCGACGCCTCGTGGAAGGGCGCCGGGTTGCAGCATCCTGAGTGGCGCATCCTCGTTTTGCTGGCGCTGACCATCGGTTTGCCGTATTTCCTGCTTTCCACCACCAGCCCGCTGGTGCAGACCTGGTACGCGCGGGCGTACGGCGCCGTGCCCTACCGGCTCTACGCGCTATCGAACGCGGGCTCGATGCTGGGGCTGGTGGCTTACCCGATCCTGATCGAGCCGCACCTGGCGGTGCACACGCAGGCATGGGTGTGGTCGGCGGCCTACGCGCTGTTCGCTGCGCTGTGCATCGCCGGGGCGTGGCGCGGCGCGCGGGCGGGTGTGGAGCAGGCAGCCCTGGCGGCTGATCCTGCGCCCGGCAGCCGTCCTAGTCGGGGCCTGAAGCTGTTGTGGACGGCGCTGGCGGCGTGCGCCTCGACCCTGCTGCTCGCCATCACGGCCTTCCTGACGCAGGACGTGGCGGCGGTGCCGTTCCTGTGGGTGATCCCGCTCGGCGTGTACCTGCTCAGCTTTATCCTTTGCTTCGACCGGCCCCAGATCTACGAGCGCCGCGTTTGGCTGGCGCTGTTGCCGTTCGCGCTCGGCTGGATGGGGTACGCCGCCTCTCCCTCGGCGCCGGATTTCAAGGTGCCGACCATGGTTTCGGCGTGCGCCGCTTCGCTGTTCGTGTTCGCCATGGTCTGCCACGGCGAGATCGTGCGCAGCAAGCCACACCCGCGCTACCTGACCGGCTTCTATCTCATAATCGCGCTGGGTGGCGCGCTGGGCGGGTTGTTCGTGAGCGTGCTGGCGCCGAAGCTCTTCCGCGGTTTCTACGAGCTGCCGATCGGGCTGGCGGCCTGCGGTTTGCTGGCGGCGGCAGCAGTGGCGCGCGAAAGGCGCGCCTGGCAGGCTGCCGGGCGCGAGTGGGCAGTGTGGGTGGCGGTGATGGTGGCGCTGGGCGGATACTCGGCATGGCTGGCGCGGGTCGCGCACTACGAGCTCGCGGATGCCCGCCTCGTGATGCGAAATTTTTACGGCCAGCTCCGCATCAGGGAGGCAGAGGAAGACGACGGTTTGGGAATGCGCCGCAAGCTGGTCCACGGCGTGATCAACCACGGCGAGCAGATCCTGCGCGAGGATTACCGGCGCCGCCCGACAACTTATTACTGCGCAGAGTCGGGTATCGGCCGCCTGCTGAACGCCACTCAGCACAGCCCGTCGCGGCGCATAGGCGTGGTCGGCCTGGGTTGCGGCACGATGGCGGCCTACGGCCGCAAGGGTGACGTGGTGCGGTTCTACGAGATCAATCCGTTGGTGCTGGAGCTGGCCAAGACCCAGTTCACTTATCTGAGCGATTCGCCCGCACGCACCGAGGTCGTGCTGGGCGACGGTCGTCTCATGCTGGACAACGAGCCTGACCAGCGCTTCGACGTGCTGGCCATGGACGCCTTTTCCGGCGATTCCGTCCCCGTGCACCTGATCACGCGGGAAGCCTTCCGGACTTACTTCCGGCACCTGAAGCCGGGCGGCGTGCTCGCGCTGAACATTTCCAACAAGTACCTCGATCTCGAGCCGGTGGTGGAGCGCGGGGCGGCGGCCTTCGGGAAGGTGGCCGTGGTGGTGGACTACGACGCGCCGGAAGACGATCCGGAATGCTTCAGCTCGACCTGGGCGCTGGTGATGGAGAAGGCGACGTGGGAGAAGCTGCGCCCGGCCTTGGGCGAGGAAGCGCGCCTGATCCAGCCGCGCCCGGACTTCCGGCCCTGGACGGACGATTACTCGAGCCTGTTCGGCGTCCTGAAGTAGCCTGGCCTCAGTCGACTGCCTACTCGCCGTCCGAAAGCGCGCTGGATGCCCGAGATCCTGAAATAACCCCGCGCGCGCCTCAGGGCTTCGCGTACCAACCTCGATCCCAGGGGTGCGCGAAGGTGGGCAGGTTCTTGTAGCGCGTCATGTGAAAGACGATACGGCCGCCGCAACCGGGCGCCAGTCGGACGGTGACCAGCGGACCGCCCAGGGGAATGTTCTTGCCGCCGAACTCGGCCGAGTCGAACTGGTGCTCGCCGTAGCCCCCTGCCTGCACGATGACGGTGCGCGGCTCGATCGGGTTGAGGTTGACCAGCGTCAGCGTGGCCGAATCGGCGGCCAGTTTTTCCACCAGCGCGCCCACGTCGGGCGGCAGGCCGGCGCGACGCCGCTCGGGATCGAAGTAGCGGAAGCGGCTGTGCAGGATCCAGATGCGGCCGGCGAAGAAACCGCCCAGCGTGAGCTTCACCAGCTCGTCGGTGCGCGCGGGGTTCAGGTCGAGCAGGTAGTCGGCCAGCCTGGTATCGGGCGTGGTGGCATCGTTTTCCATAGCTTCCACCTTGCGGCGCACGGCGGCCAGTTCCTCGCGCAGGGCGCGGGCGGGATAGTCGGGATCCTTGCCCTCCAGGAAACCGATCCATCCCGTCTTGGGGATGCGCTCCAGGTCCCTGGGATCCATCGAGCGCAGGTAGATCTCGGTGAGGCGGTCAAGGAAGAGGTTGTCGGTGTAGTGATACCACTCGGGCTTTCCGTGGTAGCGGTAGCCGCGCGGGTCGCCGTACATCTGCGGGAGAAGGATGCGCCCGTTCTCGACTTTCTTCTGTGCGTAGATGAGATCCATCTGCCGGCGCAGAATGTCGGTCCATGCCTGGTCGCCCGTGAGCAGCAGGGCGTTGCCGAAGCCGGGCCACGTGCCGGCATGGAAGTAATTGCGGTGCGCGATGCGCTCGATCTCACCGTCGTAGATGGTGAAGTTCCAGCCGTAAGTGCCCTTCCACCACTGGCCGCCATAGAGGCTTCCGGGCTTGCCGTCCAGCCCCACCGTGCTGGGGATCATGCCGCCGCAGGTGATGGTGCGCTCGCGCCAGGCGCCGGCGTATTCCAAGACCCAGTCGCGGTACTTGCCCTCGCCGGTGAGCATGAAAGCGTTCAGCGCCAGGCCGGTGGCGGCCAGATTGAGAAAGTTGTCACCGGCGCTGTCCAGGTACTCGTTGCAGTGGGCGAGCATTTTCGGGTACCAGGTCATGAAGTCAAGCATCCTGGTGCGACCGGCGGGATTGTGCAGCAAGTGGAAGCTGCCCTCGACGGGATCGCCCACCCAGTCGTAAACCGTGGCCTTGCGCAGCATCGGGCCTTTGGATCCGTTCCAGATGCTGCGGATGATCTTGTGTACGGGGTCGTAGTTGGGGGCCTCCGGGTCCTCGTTCATGTAGAAGCCGGCGAAGCGCTTGATGCGGGCGCGGTAGAGGCTGTCATGGGGGTCGGAAAGGCCCAGGAGCATGAAAGCGCGCATGCCCTCGCCAGTGTGGTACCAGTCCGACTGGGTGATGAACTCCTTGTAGTAAGCGCCGTTGGCGGCGAGCTCGGTGAGGCGGGTGCGCAATTCGCCGTACTGGCGCAGATGGCCTTCGTAGGCTTTCTTGTAAAGCGCAAGCACGGAATCCGAGCCGCCGAGGGCGTGCAAAAGGGTCCAGTTCCAGAAGCTCTCGATCGCGTCGTCGGGACCGTCGAGGGTTCCCCAGCGGGGCACGTGCTTCAGATAGCCGCGCTCGTCGAGGTAGCGCTGCGCGAAGCGCTCGCAGGCTTCCGAGTTGTAACGCAGCAGCGCGCGTTCGAGCAGCGCCCATTCGGGCGGGGCCATGGGCGTCCGGATGGCGAGGGCCACCTCGGCGCGCGCGGAGACAATGGCGGCGAAGACGGCAACGATGCCCGATCGCATGGCTTTCCCCTCACCTGGGCGCGGCCAGCGCGTCCACGCCGGCTTTGGCGATCTGCCCGTCCTGCTGCGAAGCCACGCCGCTGACCCCGATTGCGCCGATGACCTCGCCATCCACCACGATGGGCAGCCCGCCTTCGAACGGCAGGGCGCCGGGCAGCGCGAGCACGGCCTGCCTGCCGCCAGCCAGTTGATCCTCGAAGGCTTTGGTGGGACGACGGAACAGGGCCGCGCTGCGCGCCTTGCGCAGGGCGATTTCAATGCTGGCGAGCTGGACGCCGTCCATGCGCGCCAAATAGACGGGATAGCCACCCTCGTCCACCACGGTGATGACCACCCTCCAGTTGTTCCTGCGCGCCTCGGCTTCGGCTGCCGCGGCGATCTTGCGGGCGGCTTCCAGCGTCAGCGCCTTCCGCTGCGCCAGCGGGGCCTGGGCGGCCGCAGCGAGCGCGAGCAGGAATGCCGGCAAACACGTTCTCCAGCGGAACCTCATGAGCGCCTCCTCAGCCAGGATGGTGAAGTTCGATGATTGTGGATCGCGGCGCCCGCTGTCAAGCGGCAGGCACGACGGCCTGTGATATTCTTGTTGCTGGCTGTTTCCATGACTGCCCCGAGCAAGGAGGAATGCGGTGAAAGTTGGCGTTTTCACGGCCCTGTTGGCTGATCTGCCTCTCGAACGAGTCCTTCAGAAACTCAAGGCGCTGGGCGTAGACACGGTGGAGCTGGGGACCGGCAACTACCCCGGCGATCCTCACTGCAAGCTTTCCATGCTCGACAACCCGGCCGAGCTGGAAGCCTTCCAGAAACTGATCTCGGACTACGGCTTCACCATCAGCGCGCTGAGCTGCCACGGCGAGCCGCTGCACCCGGTGCGCGAGATCGCGGAGCGCAACCGCGAGGTGGCGCGCAAGACCGTGCTGCTGGCCGAGAAGCTGGGCGTGCCCATCGTCATTGACTTTTCCGGCTGCCCGGGCGACAGCGACAACGCCAAATATCCCAACTGGGTGACGGCTGCCTGGCCGCCTCACTTCCAGGAGCTGCTGGCCTGGCAGTGGAAGGAAAAGGTCATTCCTTACTGGCGCGAGCACGTGAAGTTCGCCGCCGATCATGGAGTCAAGATCGCCATCGAAATGCACCCCGGTTTCGTGGTGCACAGCCCCGAGACCCTGCTGCGGCTCAGGGAAGCCTGCGGCGAGAACCTGGGGGCCAACTACGACCCCAGCCACATGTTCTGGCAGCAGATTGATCCCATCGCCGCCATCCGCATCCTGGGCGACGCCATCTTCCACGTGCACGCCAAGGACACGCAGATTTACAGCTACAACCTGCCGCGCACGGGCGTGCTGGACACCAAGCGTTTCACCGACGAGCGGAACCGGGCCTGGATCTACCGCACGGTGGGCTACGGGCACGGCGCGGAATTTTGGAGCGAGTTCATCTCCACGCTGCGCATGTACGGCTACGACTACGTGCTCTCCATAGAGCACGAAGACAGCCTCATGTCGCCCGAGGAGGGCCTGACCAAGGCGGTGCAGTTCCTGAACGGCCTGATCATCCGCGAGAAGCCCGGCGTGGCCTACTGGGCATAAAGATGAACGGCCGACCTGCCCGTTGGCTGCGCGCGGCGGCTATCGTTGTTTTGGCGGCGGGCTGGGCGAGGGCGGAGTTTCACGCAGGCGCCGCCCGCCGCCCCATCACTCCGCGGCTCGACAGCGGTCCGGTGTGGCTGGCGGGCTTCGGACAGAACCGCGCGGCCACGGGCATACACGATGAGCTGTGGGCGCGCTGCGCGGCGCTGGGGGACGGCAAGCGCGCGGTAGCGCTGTGCAGCGTGGATCTGATCGGACTGTTTCTGGACGAGGTCCAGCAGATCCGCGCGGCTGTGCGCGAGCGTTTCTCCGGCCTCGACGTCATCGTCACCGCCACTCACGTACACGAAGGCCCCGACACGATGGGCCTGTGGGGGCCACGGCCCGGGGCAAGCGGACGCAATCCTGAATACAACCGGCTGGTGATCGAGCGGGTGGCCGAAGCCGCGCAAGAGGCGGCAGCCACCATGCGGCCGGCGACGCTCAGGGCCGCGCGCCTCGCCTCCCAGGAGCTCGAGAGCTTCATCCACGACACGCGGCCTCCAGTGGTGCTGGATGCCGAGCTCATCGTACTCGCGCTTGACGGGCGCGAGCGCAAACCGATCGCCACACTGGTGAACTGGGCGAACCACCCCGAAACGCTGGGATCCAGAAACACGCTGGTCACGGCCGACTACCCGGCCTTCTTTTACCAGCGGCTGGAGCAAAGGCGAGGCGGCGTGGCCATCCTGTTCAATGGCGCCGTGGGCGGCATGCAATCGCCGCTCGGAGCTACGGTGCGGGATCCGGCGACGGGGCAGCCCGCGCCCGAGGCCAGCTTTCGCAAGGCGGAGCTGATCGGCAGCCGCGTGGCCGATCTGGCTTGCGAAGCGCTGACGAGGGCCAGGAGGCTACGGGTGGATGCAGTGCGCTACCGGGAAACGGAAGTGCGGATCCCGCTGGCCAACCCTGCGTTCCTCCGCGCGATGGAGGCTGGCGTGTTCGGCGCGGTGAAGCGGCTGGAGCCTGACGGGACGCTGCGTACTCTGGTCGGATTGCTGCGACTGGACTCCCGGGGCCGCCCGCTGGTGGAAGCCGCCATGATCCCTGGCGAAGCCTATCCCGAGCTGAGCCGGGGCGGGATCCAGCGCTACCCGGGCGCCGACTTTCCCGACGCCCCGCTGGAGAAACCGCTCAAGCAGACCATGACCGCGCCGTACCGAATGCTGGTCGGCCTGGCCAACGACGAGATCGGCTACATCATCCCCAAGGCGGAATGGGACGAGAAGCCGCCCTGGCTGAACAACGCACCCAAGTCCTGGTACGGCGAGATCAATTCCGTGGGGCCGGAGGCCGCGCCGCGCATCGCCTCCGCCTTCGAGGAGCTGGCGCGGGGGAGGCAGTGAGCGATGATCGTCGGCGAGTTCACCATCAGCATCGAGCAAGTAAAGGATTACGAGTTCCACGTGCGTTTCGACAAGGCCGAGTTCGCCCCGCTGGTGATGGACGAGCCGCCCCCATTGGGCCGCCACGCGGGGCCCAACGCGGCGCGGGTGCTGGCGGCGGCCATCGGCAACTGCCTGAGCGCCAGCCTGGTGTTCTGCGCGGCGCGCAGGGCGGGCATTAAGCTGGAGAATGTCCGCACCCAAGTCAAGGTGCAGATGGTCCGCAACGAAAACAAGCGGCTGCGCGTGGGCACGGTGGAGGTCACGATTGACCCGGGCCTGGGCGAGGAGGAGCGGGCGCGCCTGCGCGAGTGCATCGGTCTGTTCGAGGACTTCTGCACCGTGACCGAGAGCGTGCGGGCCGGCATGGACGTCAGGGTCAAAGTCAAAGGCTTCGAAGAGGCCGCGAGCGCCTGAGGGCGGGACTCGGAGGCCCTTGGTTATAATCGAATTGGTTCCTTCTTGGAGTCCCTTCAGGAGCAAAACCTGCAATGAAAAGAATCGGCATACTTACCGGCGGCGGGGATGTACCCGGCCTGAACTCGGTCATAAAGAGCGTGGTTTACCGCGGCGCGGAGATCGGCTGCGAAGTGATCGGCATCCGGCTGGGCTGGGAAGGCCTGACTCACGTGAACCTGGACGATCCCGCCAGCAAGTCGCGCTACATCCTGCCCTTGACCCGCGAGAACACGCGGACGATCGACCGCACGGGCGGCACCTTCCTGCACACCTCGCGCACCAACCCGGCGGCCATGAGGTCGCTCCCCGAGCACCTGAATCCGGACGATTTCCCCAAACGGGAGACCACACGCAAAGGCGAGAAGGTAGTGGTCTGGGACGTGACCAAGCAGGTGTTGCGGAACCTGGACCGGTTGGGCATCGAATACCTGATCGCCATCGGCGGCGACGATACGCTCAGCTACGCGGCGCGCCTGCACAAGGAAGGGGTGCGGGTGATTTGCATCCCCAAGACCATGGACAACGACGTGCGCAACACCGAATACTGCATTGGCTTCTCGACCGCCATCACGCGTGCGACCAGCGCCATCGAACGGCAGCGCACCACGGTGGGCTCGCACGAGCGCATCGGCATCTTCCGGGTCTTCGGGCGCGATGCCGGCTACACCGCCCTCTACACCGCCTACGTCAGCTCACTGCGCTGCGCGATCCCCGAGTACAAGTTCAATCTGGAGAAGATGATTGACCTGCTGCTGACCGACAAGCGCAACAACCCGAGCAACTACGCCATGGTGGTGCTTTCCGAGGGTGCCGAGTGGGAAGGCTACAAGGTCCAGGAGTACGGCGAACCGGACGCCTACGGGCACCGCAAGAAGATGAATGTGGCCGAGGCCTTCTCCGATGAGATCAAGAAGCGGACCAAGGAAGAGACCTTGGTGAGCGATCTCACCTACGAGCTGCGCAGTGGCGAGCCCGATTTCGTGGACAAGATGATCGCCACCACCTTCGGCAACATGGCGCTGGATTGCCTGGCCGAGAACGTTTCCGGGGTGATGATGGCGATTCAGAACGGCTGCTACGTCCGGGCCGAGATCCCCGATCCCGCGCTTGGGCCGCGCAAGGTGGACGTGGCCACTATGTACAACACCGAGCGGTACCGCCCCAATTATGCCAACAAGGCGGGCCTGCCCGTATTCCTGTCGAGGCCGTAAGTGTTTGAGTGGATCCGTCGGCGCCGACAGGCGTGCCGTCGGCCCGCACGCTTGAGCGACGAGCTGCGCCGGCGGATCCGCGAATCGTTCGACCAGGCTTCATCCGACGAAGAGCACTTCCCCGCCACGATCGACCCGCGCATTTACCACGTGCAACTGATCCTCGATTACTTCGGGGATCTGGTGGGGCAGCGGGTGCTCGACGTCGGCTGCGGCAAAGGGCGTTTCGCTCGGGTCCTGGCGGAGCGGCATCCGGCGGCCGAAATCTGGGGAATAGACATTTCACCCGCCATGCTCGGCTACGTACCTCGCCAAATCCGGGTATGCGCCGCTTCGATGACCGAGCTTCCCTTCCCCGATGCCTGCTTCGATGCGGCTTACGCCACGGAATCGCTCGAACACGCAGTCGAGATCGAGCGGGCGGTGGCAGAGATCTGCCGCGTGGTCAAGCCGGGCGGGCGCATCGTGATTATTGACAAGAACCGCGACCAGTGGGGACGCCTGCCCACGCCGGAATGGGAGCGCTGGTTCGGGAGGAAGGAACTGGAGCGGCTGCTCGCGCGCCACTGCCGCGAGGCGTCGAGCCGCTTCATCTCGTACTGGGAGGACGTGCCGCCGAACGGTCTGTTCATAGCATGGCTGGCGATCAGGTAGACGGTGACCGCCCGGCGGCCTTTCCCGCGGTACCCGGCGCAGCTCAGTGCGCGTTGGCCATGCCAGGCTTTATGATCCACAGGTAGAGCTTGCGCCCGTTGTATTCAATCTCTTTGTCGGGCTTCCAGTCGCCCATGTCGAAGCTGTGGGACACGATGCGGGTCCCCGGCTTCAGGTCATGCTGGAGCTTGGGCCGCAAGCGCAGGTTGACCGAGGGCAGAAGGTAAAGCGTCACGACTGTGGCCTCGCGGATGTCGGCGTCGAAAAGATTCTGCTGGAAGAATTTGACCCGGTCGGCGACGCCGGCCTGCTCGGCATTCTGCTTGGCCTCGGCAATGCGCTCGGGATTGATGTCGATTCCGACGCCGCGCGCGCCGAACTTCTGCGCCGCCATCACCACGATTCGCCCGTCGCCGCAACCGAGATCGTAGACCACGTCGCCTTTCTTGACGCCCGCCAGCTTGAGCATCTGCTCCACGACGTCGTGCGGCGTGGGAACATAGGGCACGTCGCCGCCGTACTCATACTCCTGGGCCGCGGGTGCCGGCGTAGCGGCCCAGGCCCAGGGGAACGTAGCGGCCAACAAGCTTGCCAGAACAAAAACTCTCGCTACCATCCTGCGGCTTCTCCTTTCCTACGGGTACGAGCTATCTGAGAGCTTGACCCCGATCGAATGAGCTTAGCTCAAAACAGAGTGGGCGTGCAATAGCAGGCGCCGGTTACCGGATGAATTGGATGCGGCCGAACTCTGGCAAGCTCGAGGGCGGTCATGGTGCGGACGAGAGGAGTTGAACCTCCACGGGCTTGCGCCCACATGGACCTGAACCATGCGCGTCTGCCAGTTCCGCCACGTCCGCACCGGGTTCAGGCGGGGTTGGTTCTCGATTCATATTTTGCACAAACCCGCCCCCGGTGTCAAACCCCTACCCGCCGCCTTGCTCCCGGATCCAGACGATGGATTTCGGCAAGGATGCACCGGCTGGATCGGCCGGACGCGCGGGATATTCTGTGCCTGGCTCGCGGTTCATTCGCGCGTAGTTGGGGATGGCGGTCAGGGCGCCGCCGCTGGCGAAGCGGCTGTGCAACACCATGACCCCACCCAGCAGATCTTCCCTCCACTCCGCCTCGATGGGCGCCTGCGCAGGCAATGCGCCTTCCAGCTCCTGTTCGTGGCGCTCCATGTTGTAGACCAGCGGCCCGTAGCGCAGGGCAACCTTCCCGCGCAGCGCCGCCACGCGCTCATCCGCGCGCACGCGCTGCGGCACCAGCGGCAACTCGATTTCCACCCGATCACCCGAGCGCCAGGGACGCTCGAGCACCGCGTAGCCGTTGCGCACGGGCGGGTTGAGGCGCCCACCGTTCAGCCGGATCACGGGCGGCGGAAGCGAGGGTTCCGCGCGGTACAACGCGCTGGCGTTGCGGTTTGGAACCCGGATACAAAGGCGGAAATGCGCCGGGCGCGCCGGATTGACCGTCAGGGCGACCTTCCCGCTCCACGGGTACCGGGTGTCCTGCACCAGCTCGACATTGGTGCCCGCAATGTTTTCGATCCGGCCGCGGCAGCCCACGAAAAGGTTGACGAAAATGGCATCACCCGATCTCAGGTAGATCCATCGCGGCAGCATCAGGAGAATGCGCGGTATGTTGCCGACACAGCACGGGCAAACGTGCCAGCGGTAGCGGGCGATGCGCTCCTCGAGCGGGTTGTCGTAGTAATAGTGCCGGCACTCCAGATCGAGCGCGCCGGGCAGCGCGTTGTAAAGCGTGTCTTCGTAAAGATCGGCGCAGCGCGCGTCCTGGAAGAGCCGGCCGACCTTCCACTGGAACAGCAGTTCGCCGCAGCTTGCGCACGATTCGCAATAGCCGCGAACGGGCAGCGAGTAGTCAGGACCGAATCCCTCCGAGGTCTCGCCGCTCCCGATGCCGCCGGTGAGGTAGAGCTTGCGGTGGGTGATGCTGGCCCACAGGGATTTGACCGCGCTGAGGTAATCCGTGTCGCGAGTCTCCATCGCGATATCGGCCATGGCGGAGTAGGTATAGGCCGCGCGCACGGCGTGCCCCACGGCCTCGTACTGCTCGATGACAGGCAGGTGAGCCTGGCAGTACTCGATCTGTTCGTGCGGCCCGGCCGCGGTGTGATAGCGGCAGTCGAGCAGAAATCTGGCCAGCCGGATGTAGCGGTCCCCGCTGCCCTGGCCCTCGATCGCATTGACGTACCGCCCGAAGGCGATCAGCGCCTGCTCCATGCCCTGGTGCTCGTCGTACCAAGCTTGCTTGGGCGGCGGCCCGATATTGCGGTCCCAGCAATCGGCCAGGCGCCTGGCGGCCTTGTAGAGGCGGTCGTCGCGCCCTCCGGTCATG
>JBMFPL010000041.1:0-4209 GCA_049969115.1 Bryobacteraceae bacterium
GAGCTGTTCCCGTTGGCCGTGTCCTGGACCCCCATCCGCCGTGTTTCGTCCCACTCCCGATACCATTCACCCCACCAGAGAGTTCCCAGCCACTGGTTGCGCAACAACCACTCGGCGGAACGCTCCACGGTCTTTTGCCACTCTCCGAAGGTGAGGGGGTCGCCCTCCTCGGGCAGAGCGCCGACGTCGGAGTAATACTGAGCGGGCAGGACCAGATCGAGCGGCCCGGCCTGCTCGCGGGCCTCCTCCTCGGACCCATTCGTGATCAGCGTTCCCTCGAAGGTGCGGGACATGCCTTCGTGAAACAGGCGCCAGACGCGAGGAGCTGGACCGGCCATCAATTCGCCGTCGTGCGGCATGTCGAGACCGCCGACCAGCAGATACCAAGCGTCGGCAGACCTTGCCACGCCGGCACCCGGCCCCAGCTCCTCCAGAAAATGCGCCGCCGCGAGCAGTCCTCCGCCATCGGCGCCCAGCGGCAGCCGCAAGGCGTAGCGCTGAAGCCAGGTCTTGCTGCCGGTCAGATTGGTCAGTCGCCAGTGGAAACGGATATGAGGCCAGAGCGCGTTGACGTGCAGCCGCAGTTGGCACTCGAAACGCCGTCCCGGCTCTTGCACGGTCGGCTGCTTGCGGTAATTCTTGGTGTAGCGCCCCTTCAGCAGCAGCGTAGCTCTGTAGTCGCTGCGATCCTCAATGGCGATCGAATCGGGCACGAATTCGCGCAAATAGAGGCCCCACAAGATGGCCCGGGCGTCACCCACCAATTCCACCGACCAGTTGCCGTTCAGCAATTGCCGCCCGTTCGCCACCAGGCGGAGCCTGCCCGGCCTGTACAATTCGAGCTGGTAGTGGGGAGTACGCACGCGGATCGCATTGCTGTCTTCCTGCAGGTCAAGGCGGGGCGGCTCGGGGCCGCCCAGTCGGATCTGCACGGGAATTCTGCCGCGCGGTCCCACTTTCACCAAGGCTGTCACGCGCAGCCATCGCACCTCGCCGTGCTCGTCGAAGGCCTCCGGCTCCACGAATCCCGGGGCCCCTACCAGCCTAAGCGCGCGCGCTTGCTCGGGGGCCATAGGCCGGACGGGAATGCCTTGCTCGAGCAAGCTGGCTCGCCGCTGCACGCCGTGGCGCTCAACGATCTCGCCAGAAACAACAAAAGGGGCGCCGGCGGCCCCGAACGCCGCCGGCGCGAGCAACACTAGCAATGCTTCCGTTCGCATGAACCTCGATGTGAGCAGCACGTTCAGAAAGCCAGTCGCAAGCCGAGCTGGACTACGCGCGGCAGGTTCGCCTGCCGCGTGATCTGCCCGAATAATCCGCTCGTGGGACTGGTGTTGGGTCCGGCGAAGGTGGGGTGGTTGCGGATATTGAAAAAGTCACCCCGCAGTTGCAAGCGCCCGCCTTCCCAGAGCCGGAACTGCTTGGTCACCGACATGTCCAGCGAGTTGACCCCAGGCACCCGCGCCGGCCCGACGCGGAACGGGAAGTAGCGGAACTGGTAGGCCACCACGGGTTGCCTGGCCGGGGTGCGATCGAAGACGTCGGTGTTGAACCAGCGGGCAATGCTCCGACCGCCGGGTACCTCAACGATGTCCTTCCAGCTCTTGCCCAGGAACACCATGGGGCCCCAGGCGATCGTGCCGCCGCTCTGCGCAAAGAAGATGCCCGAGATTTGCCAGCCGCCCAGGACATAGTCGGCTACCGCGGGCAGGGCGTTGAGGAATGGCCGGTTGCGACCCACGGGCACGTCCCAGACTGCGCTCAGGGTGAACTGCTGCGGCCGGTCCTCCGGCCCGTAAGTGCGGCTGAGGCGGGTATCCTGCGGGTTCAGCTTGGAGTTCGCGATGAGCTGCTTGGAGAT
Source organism: Bryobacteraceae bacterium (assembly GCA_049969115.1). Lineage (GTDB taxonomy): Bacteria > Acidobacteriota > Terriglobia > Bryobacterales > Bryobacteraceae > DTHT01. The sequence goes on from JBMFPL010000041.1 coordinate 1,862, forward strand.
GAGGTAATTGGCCATGAACGACAGCCCGCGGTGCATCCGGCGCTCCCAAGAGAAATACACCGAGTTGAAGGTGATGCTTCCTGAGTTGTCATTGCCGTGCGCCACGGAAGTGAACTGCGGATAGTCGTAGAGCAACTGTGCGCGCCTGATGGTGGTCCCGCCCAGCGCCGTGTCCGGCGGGATCAGCCCCCGGAAGGGGTTGCGCACCGGGGTGCTGAGAAAGTCGATCGCCGCCTGGTCACGCGTCACCGACGTGCCCATAAACCGCGCCGGGACGTAGTTCAGGAGGATGGCGGCGGGCAGGTGGTTCTGCGTGGATCCGGTGTAATTGACTTCGAACACGTCGTTCTGGGTGACCTGCACCTGGATGCTGGCCTGCCAGCGGTTGTTACGCGTGGGCAGCACGTTGCGGTTGGGTGCGGTCACACCCTGGCCGAGGAAAGTCAGCGGCCCGTCAGCAGACCCGCGTGGCTGGTTCAAGCCGCCCGGGAACGGATTGGAAAGCGTGGCCAGGAACGTGCGACCGTTGTCCACGCTGGCGACGAAGGGCGTCGACGCCGTGTAACCGTACTGCCAGAAACCGGGGGGCGGCGTGAGGCTGAAGTACGAGATTCCGCCTCCGAGTCGGAACGAGACACGGCGCCGCAGAAAGTCGGGCGCCCAGGCGAGGCCGGCCCGTGGCTGCCAGCGGCCCCATTCGCGGTCCCACATCGAGCTGGGCGTGCCCTGCTGACCGGGGTAGAGCAATCCGCCCGGAACACGGAAATCCGAAACCGGGCGCGCGGCGTCAGGCGCCGCCGCATAATTGCGCACCGCTGCCGCCTCGATGGGGTTGGGGCCAGCCAGCCAACCGGTGACCGCCCGGTTGTACTTTTCGAAGCCGGGGCTCTCGATGTCGTAGCGGAAGCCAAGGTTCAAGGTAAGAGTGGGCGCCACCCTCCAGTCGTCCTGCACGAACAACGCATAGTAGCGGCCGCGCACACTGGCGGGAGAGCGGTTTTCCACCGAACCATCGTTGGGCAGCCCGAGCAGGAACGCTGCCAAGTCGTGCCCGAATCCGGTGGCCGCGGTCAGGCCGGGACCGGTGGCGAACTGGCCATCGAAGGAAAATCCACCGCTGGCGTTGCCGCGATCCCAGACGTTGTTGAGTTTCTCGCGGCCCTCCCAGCCGATGCGCAAACCGTGGCGGCCACGGTAGTAAGTGGCGGTCACAGTTGCGAAGTACTGATAGTCATGCTCCATGTAATGCGTGGTGCGTGCGCCCGTGCCGAAACCGGTGAAATAGACCATGTCCACGCGCGGGAAGTAACCGGCCACCAGCTGGCTGGTGTAAGAGCGCGGGAAACCCAGCGTGGCCGGATCGAATCCGCGACTCTTAGGAATATAGTCCTGGGTATAGCGCATGAACCCCAGGCGCCCGTTCAGCAACCAGGAGGGCCTGGGGGTGTAGGTGTAGTCTAGCGCGGCGTTCCACATGGGCCATTCTTCGACCGAACCGGTCGCCAGGGTCTTGAAAAGATCGCCCGAGGTAATGTCGGTGCCCTGGTGGCCGACCGCCAGGAACATGCGACTGGTGGCCGAGGCGTAGAGATCCAGCCGGCCCAGGTAATTGTTGTAGACGTCGTAGCTGCCTGCGTTGGCGAAATAGTTGTTTTCCAGCAGACCCGGCCCGCCGACATTGGGCAGGGGAACATAATTGAGCATGTTGCGTGCGATCGGGTTCAGGCGGTTCGGCGGAATGCGATTGTTGGGGAACGGGGTTCTCAGCACAGAGCCGCCGGGGCCCTCGCTCAAAGTGAAGGGGTCGTAGACGACTACTTGCCGCGCCAGCAACGGGCTCAAATCGCCCTCCCGCATGGCCTGCGTGGGGACGGTGGCAAAGCTGTTGTAAGGCTGCGCGTTGCGGATTCCTTCGTAGCTGAAGAAGAAAAACAACCGGTTGCGACCATCTACCAGCCGGGGCAGCCAGACCGGACCGCCCAGGCTGCCGCCGAACTGGTTGAAGCGCCGCGGAGGCCGGGCCCGCCCGGTGCGGTTGGAGAAGAAGTCGTTGGCGTTAAGCCGGTCGTTTTGCAAGAACTCGTACAAGGAGCCGTGAACCTCGTTGGTGCCCGAGCGCGTCGTCACACTGACCAGTCCGCTGCCATTGTGCCCGTACTGGGCATCGAAGCCATTGGTGACAACGCGGAATTCCTGGGTGGCGTCAACCGGCGGCGAGTAAGCCAAAAAACCGCTGAACAGACCGGCCGCAGCGGCGTTGGGAATCCCGTTGAGCGAGAATTCCACCGAGTAGCGGCGGCTGCCCGCCACCGAAATATAGCTGTTGCCTCCCACGTCGTAAGGCTTAG
>JBMFPL010000041.1:4219-14757 GCA_049969115.1 Bryobacteraceae bacterium
GCAATCCCGCCATCCGCCAGCCGCGCCAGCGCGAACGGCGACCGGCCGTTCATGGGCAACGCCTGGATGCTGGTTTCACTGATCACCTGCCCGGAATCGACATTGGCCGTATTCAGCAGCGGCGCCTCGGCTCGCACTTCCACGCTCTGCACAATATCGCCGACTTCCAGGCGCAGGTCGGCGGTCACCGAAGCTCCCGTCTGCAGGAGCAGTTCGGGCAGAACCGCTTCGCGAAAGCCCGTCTTGCGCGCGCTGATGCGGTAACGACCCGGTTGTATGAGCCGGAAGGTGTAAACCCCCGCCTCGGTGGTCCGGGCCTGAAGAGCAACGTTGGTTTCCAGGTTGGTCAGCGTCACCTCCACGTCGGGCACGGCCGCACCCGAAGCGTCGGTGATCAGTCCCGTGATGGTCCCGCGGTACTCTTGAGCGCTCGCCATGGAAGATGCCAGCGCTATCGTTAAAACGATGGTCAGAAGCCTCGCCGGCTGTCTGATGCCTGCGTGCAAGGTCACGAACAAATTCCTCCCCGCTTCGTTAAAGTCGGAGGGAGCTTTCAGGGCGCCCCCTGAAGCACCCACCCCTCCAATGTAATCGATAAACCTTCAACCTGTCAAGATTCGTTTGCGACCAAAACATCCGCTTTGCGCCGGGCCACCGATGGCAAGCTCGGAGGGAGCGCAGATCCCCACCGCAGGGGCCCAGTGAGCCCGTCTGAGCTCAACCATCGCGAATTGGTGGGCAACTCGAGCGGCTAAAGAGCACCGCAGCCGCGCGCCAGGCGCCGCTATCCCCCCTGGCGCACCGAACCCCGATCGGCTGTCGCCGGGCCCGCGCCAGTCAGACTTTGTCCGGCACCACGAAGGGCTTGCGGTAGTCGCGCGTCAGAAGGCGGTTGGCTTCCTCGTCGCCGGGGAATTTCTCGGTGGCCGGGTCGAACTCGAGCCGGCGGCCCAGCCGATAGGCGATGTTGCCCAGGTGCGCCAGCGCCGAGCTCAGATGCGCGGTCTCCACCGGCGCGTTGAGCTTGCTCACGTCGCGGCTGCGAACGGCCTCGATGAAGTTGGCGAAGTGATCCCCGTCCTGGGTCCGGCTAGGGCCGGGCTCGCGCTTCTGCCCGAAGTAGATCTCGTAGCGGCTGTAACCCTTGATCACGAGGGTCCCTTCGCTGCCGTAGAAGATGTTGCCCACGCTCACGCCGGCCTCCTCGTTGGTGCACCAATGACGGACGGCCACTTCGATGTATTTGTTCTCCTGGGGGTAGTGGAAACAGGCGGTCAGGATCTCGGGCGTTTCCTTGTCGTCCTCGAACAGGAACTTGCCGCCGGCGGCGGTGACGAACCGCGGCAGCCCCACGCCGAGGCCCCACAGGCACATGTCGGTTTCGTGCACGCCCTGGTTGCCGATCTCGCCGTTGCCGAAGTCCCAGTGCCAGTGCCAGTTGTAATGCACCCAGCGGCGCGAGAAGGGCCGTTCGGCCGCGGGCCCCAGCCAGAGGTTGTAGTCGAGATAGTCCGGCGTGCGTTCGAAACCTTTGTGCCCGATGGAAGGACGCCATCGGTAAATGATGGCTCGCGCCATATACACCTTGCCGATCACGCCCTGGCGCAGTTTCGCCACCGCCTCCTGAATGGCGGGCGAGCTTCGCAGTTGCACGCCGTGCTGCACGATGCGGTTGTACCTGTGAGCCGCCTCGACCATTTTGCGGCCCTCGAAGATGTTGTGCGAGCCGGGTTTTTCCACGTACACGTCCTTGCCTGCCTGGCAGGCCCAGATGGTAGCCAGCGCGTGCCAGTGGTTGGGCGTGGCGACGGAGACCGCGTCAATGGTGCGATCGTCGAAAACGCGGCGCAGGTCGGTTTCGGTGCGCACGGGCCGGCCGTAGCGCTTTTCGAACTCGGCGGCGCGCGCGGCGGCGACGCGGCGGTCGGGATCGCAAAGCACAGCGACCTCGACCTTGGGCAAACGCTGGAAACCGGCGATGTGGTCCCGCCCGCGCCCGTTCACGCCGAGGACGGCGACGCGAACCGTGTCGTTGGCCGAGGGGACGGCCGACAGCCGGCGGGCCGCCACGACCGCCGGCGCCATCAGAAAAACGCGACGCTGCATGAGACCTCCTGCTGCTCTCACCACAGAAGAATAGCAGCAACCGGGCCCCACAGGGAGGACCGGCGAGCCTGTGCATTCACACGCTCCTGACGAAGACTTGACAGTTTCGATACGGTCGAAGTATGTTATGTTGACCCATGCAAAGGGCTCCGGCGCCCGCGGAGCAGGGCAGGCGGGCACGCCGCCATCACGAAGAAAGGAGGAGTATGAGGAAACCTACCAGGAGGTTCGCCCTGGCACTATTGTCCTTGCTGCTAGCGCCAGCGTTGCTGGTCGCGCAATCCACGTTCGGGTCAATCTTGGGGACCGTCACAGACGCAAGCGGCGCCGTTGTCCCGGGCGCCAAGGTGACGATTACCAACCTGGCCGAAAACACGTCCGTCAGCTTGCAGACCGACGCCCAGGGCAACTACGAAGCGTTGAACCTGAAGGCGGGCGTCTACAAGGTGATGATCGAAGCCGCCGGCTTCAAGACCTTCCAGGCGGCCAAGGTGGAGCTGGCCGCGCGCCAGGCCGTGCGTGTGAACGCCACGCTCGAGGTGGGCGCAGTCACCGAAAGCATCATGGTCCAGGCCGTGGCGCCCGTGATCACCACGGACACCCAGACCATCACCGCCAGCCTGGACACGCGCAAGGTGCTTGAGCTTCCCTTGAACTACCGCGGCGCCGGCAGCACCAGTCCCTACCGCGTACTGGCCTTCCTGCCCGGCGTGCAGAGCGATGACGGCTTCAACCTCTCGGTGCAAGGCGCCATTCCGGCGCAGAGCGAATTCACGCTCGACGGGATTTCCACCGTGAGCGTGACCGGGCACAGTCCGCTGCCCGAAATCTATCCCTCGGCCGAAGGTATCGCCGAAATGAAGGTGCAGGGCGTGGGTGGCAACGCCGAATTCGGGCAAATCGGCGATATCACCACCACCTCGCGCGGCGGCTCGAACGAGTTTCACGGCAGCCTCTTCGAGTACCTTCAGAACCGCGCCTTGGATGCGACGCCTTTCGGGGCCACTTCCAAGCCGCCCAAAGTGGCCAACACCTTCGGCGGCAGCTTGGGAGGCCGTCTGATCCGCAACCGCACCTTCTTTTTCACCGCCTTCGAAGAGATGCAGTACCGCCGCTCCGCCGTACTGCAAGCCACGGTTCCCACCCCGGCCATGCGGGGCGGCGATTTCAGCCGCGAGTCCTACACCGTCCGCGATCCCTTCACGGGCCAGCCCCTGCCCGGCAATCGCATCCCTGCCTCGCAAATCGGCAATGTGGCGCGCAAGGTGTTCGAGCTGTATCCCGAGCCCAATTTCGGCCCCACGGACGTGCAGCGCTCGGCCAACTTCCGCAAGAACGAGGCTGCGCCCATTACCTCGCCGCAGTTCGACATCCGGCTCGACCACGTGCTGACCGGCAAGCAGTCCATGTTCGGGCGGCTCAGTTACAAGAACATTTCGAGCACTTCGCCCAACTGGACCATACTGCCGGCCGACACATCGTACACGCACGCGCGGAATTTCGTGCTGTCACACAACTATACCATCAGCCCCCGCTTGCTCAACGAATTCCGCTTCGGCTTCACGATCAACGACGGCGCTACCCAGTATCATTTCGACGGCAAGAAGCTCGTGGGCGAAATGGGGCTGCAAAACCTTCCGCCACTCACTTACAACGGCCTGCCCGCCTTTAACTTCAGCCAGGGCACCAGCAGTCTGGGCAAGGGCAAGCCTAGCTTCAACTTCTCGCATCTTTACCAATGGAACAACAACCTGACCTGGGTGAGGAACCGCCACACCTTCAAGTTCGGGGGCGACATTCGCAAGATCCATGCCCAATCGGCGCTGAGCTTCATTAGCACCGACAACTATGGACAGTTCAACTTCGACGGGCGCTTCAGCGGCCGTGACGTGGCGGACTTCCTTTACGGGCTGCCCTACTATTCGGCTTTCGCCTCCACCAACATGGATAACGACGGAGGAACTTGGCACTACGCCGTTTTCGCCCAGGACAGCTTCAAGGTAAGCCCGCGACTCACCCTGGAGTACGGCCTGCGCTGGGAATATCACCCCGCTTATAAGGATGCCAACGGCGACATCACCAACTTCGACCGTAGCGTGCCGCGCACCGGCCGGGTGATCATCCCTTCGGGCAAGCGTGCGCTCGAGATTACGGCCCCGGGCTTTCTGCTTTCCATCAACGCCTGCCCGGCGCCCGCCTGGAACGGCATCCCCTGCACGCCCTTCCTGCAAGCCGACCAGGCAGGCTGGCCCGACTCGCTGCGTTTCGCCCAGAAGACCGACTTCGCCCCCCGCTTCGGCTTCGCCTACCGTCTCTCGGCTGACGCCAAGAGCGTGGTGCGCGGCGGAGTGGGCCGCTACTTCATGGTCCCGCTCGGCTCGGTCTACTACGGGCTGACCGGAATCCACTCCTCCGATGTGCGCGAGTTCAGCAACAGCATCACCGGCGGCCAGCCCGCCTTCCGGCTGCCGCAGATCTCGCCGGGCGGCAGCGGGGTGCGCGCCGTCTCCTACGGTAACGCTTACTTCGGAACCGCCGAGGATCCTTACTATCGTGACCCCTACGCCATCCAATGGCACCTGACGGTGGAGCGCGATATCGGCTGGGACACCGGCGTGCGTCTGTCCTACATCGGGCAGCGCTTCATCCAGCAGCCCTGGGCGCCGGACCTGAACCAACCGCTGCCCTCCACCATCCCTTACACGCAGCGACCGCTGACCGATCGCCCCTTCCCTTATTGGGGTCGCGTTTACAGCTATGACACGGGCGCCAACAGCATCTACAACGCCGGCCAGATGGAGGTGATGCACCGGTTCCGCAGCGGCCTCAGCTTCAACTCGGCTTGGACTTGGGCCAAGCACCTCAGCGACGCCGGCCCGGCACCCACCGGCTTCGGCGGCGAAACAGGCAACGGCCGGGTCACCGACTCGCTCAACCGCCGCTCCAACCGCGGCAACGTCTCGCCCACCCGCCGGCATCGCTGGATCACCAACGCCATCTACGAGCTGCCCTTCGGCAAGGGCCGCCGGTACATGACCCATGCTCACCCGGTGTTGCAAGGCCTGGCCGGCGGCTGGCGCCTGAGCACGATCCTGCTGATGCAAACCGGACCCTATTTGACCGCCACCTTCACGGGCGGTGATCCTTCGGGCACCAACGCCCCTGCACGTGGCGTCCAGCGTCCCGACGCCATCCGCTCGGGCAACATCCCCAATCCCACTGCGGACCGCTGGTGGGACCGCGAGGCCTTCGTCTGCCCCGGCCGCCTACCCGGCTCGCCTGACCAGTTCAACTGCAACGTGCCGCCCATCGGCCGCTTCGGCAATGGCGGCGTGGGCACGCTGGTCGGCCCCGGCACCGTCAACCTTTCCATGGGTGTGGGCAAGGAGTTCCCGGTACGCGAGCACTTGACCCTGAAGTTCGAGGCTAGCTTCACCAACCTGCCGAATCACCCCAACCTGGCCAACCCGGGCAACAACATCACCAGCATCTCCTTCGGGCGCACCACCAGCGCCCGCGGGGCCGACAGCGGCGGCAACCGCATCGGCCAGATGGCGTTACGGCTGGAATTTTGATCGCTACCGGCCGGGCAGGCAGCCCTGTTGCGGCGCACCTGCCCGGCCTTTATCATTTCCCTGATGCTGCCGCTCAACCGCCAGGAACTGGAAGCCAGGGTAAGTTCGGGCGAGATCGAAACGGTCATCGTAGCCTTCCCAGATCTTTACGGGCGCCTGCTGGGCAAGCGCCTCGACGCTCGCTTTTTCCTTGAAAAGGCTGGCGCCGGAACGCACGCCTGCAACTACTTGCTCACCGCGGACATGGGGATGGAGCCGGTCCAGGGCTACCGCTTCGCCAACTGGGAAACGGGCTACGGCGATTTCGAGCTGGCCCCCGACTGGCGAACCCTGCGACTCGCCGCCTGGCTGGACAAAACCGCCATCGTGATCGCCGACGTCATGGCGGAGGGCAGCCATCAACCGATTGCCCTCGCACCTCGCTCGATCCTCAGGCAGCAGGTGGAGCGGGCAGCCCGGATGGGCTACCAGGTCATGATGGGCTCGGAGCTCGAGTATTACATCTTTGCCGTCTCTTACCGGGAGGCGGCGGCCGCAGACTATTCGGGGGTCGAACAGGCCGGCTGGTACCTGGAGGACTACCACATCCTTCAGGGCACGCGCGAAGAAGAACTGCACGCTGCCGTGCGCCGCTGGCTGAACCACTCGGGCGTGCCGGTGGAATCCACCAAGGGCGAGTGGGGACGTGGGCAGCATGAGCTGAACCTCCGTTACAGCGACGCGCTGGAGATGGCTGACCGCCACGTGCTCTTCAAACAGTGCCTGAAGGAAAGCGCCGATCGCATGGGCCTGAGCGTTACCTTCATGGCCAAATACGACGCCGCTCAGGCCGGCTCCAGTTGCCACGTGCACGCCAGTCTCTGGCAGCAGGGTCGCAACGTTTTCCCTGGCGATCGTTGCTACGGGCCCCTCCATGCCAGCGAAGTTTTCGGCAGGTTCCTGGCGGGATGGATCGCGCACGCGCCCGAGTTCATGGTCTTCTATGCCCCCACAGTGAACTCCTACAAACGCTACAAAGTCGGATCTTGGGCGCCCACCAGGCTCGGCTGGAGCTACGACAACCGCACGGCAGCGTTCCGCGTGGTGGGACGCGGCGAAAGTCTGCGCATCGAGTGCCGCATCCCCGGCGCCGACTGCAACCCCTATCTCTGTTTCGCCGCGGCGATCGCCTCGGGGCTGGACGGGATCGAGCAAGGAATGGAGCCGCCGCCCGTGTTTTCCTGCGATAGCTACCGGGCCGAGCATCTCACGCCTTTGCCCGGTTCGCTGGGCGAGGCGGTCGAGCGCTTCGAATCGAGCCCGTTGGTGCGGCGTGTGCTGGGTGACGAGGTAGTCGAGCACTACGCGCATTTCTACCGGGTGGAGCAGGCGGCCTTCGAAGCAGCGGTCACGGACTGGGAGCGGCGGCGGTATTTCGAGCAGATCTGAGGGGCCGGGCCGGCCAAACAGGAACGCCCATTTCTGCGCGATACACACGTGAACATCTTGACACGCCCGGCGCACTCGCGGTATAACAGCCCCAGGCAGCTGCGCCGCCGCAAGCACACGGCTGCCCGACAAGGAGAACACCGGCCATGATCAAGTTGCGATTCGCATGCTGGCTGCTGCTGGTCATGCCAGGCCTGCTCGCGGCCCAGTCCACCTTCGGAACTATCGTAGGAACCGTTACCGACCCGAGCGGTGCCGTCATCCCGTCCGCCAAAGTGACCATTACCAACCTGGCCGAGAACACCTCGGTCACCGTCTACACCAACAACCAGGGCATGTACGAAGCGCCCAACCTGAAAGCAGCCAACTACAAAGTCACCATCGAAGCCGCAGGCTTCAAAAGCTTCGTGGCTGGACTGGTGCCCCTGGCCGCCCGGCAGGTGGTGCGCGTCAACGCCGTGCTCGAAGTAGGCACGGTGAGCGAAAGCATTCGCGTCGAAGCCATGGCCCCCCTCATCACCACCGACACCCAGACCATCATTTCGAGTCTCGACACCCGAGCCGTGCTCGAGCTTCCCGTGAACTATCGCGGCGCCGGCAGCACCAGTCCCTATCGCGTGCTGGCCTTCCTGCCCGGTGTGCAGAGCGACGACAGTTTCAACTTCTCAGTGCAGGGCGCCGTTCCCGCGCAGGTGGAGTACACCGTGGACGGGATTTCCAGCGTCAACGTGACCGGCCACGCACCCCTGCCCGAGGTGTACCCATCGGCCGAAAGCATCGCAGAAATGAAAGTGCAGGGCGTGGGGGGTAACGCGGAATTCGGGCAGATCGGCGACGTCACTACCACCTCCCGCGGCGGGGGCAACCAGTACCACGGCAGCCTCTTCGAGTACCTTCAGAACCGGGCCCTGGACGCCAATCCCTACGGCGCGACCTCCAAGCCGCCCAAAGTGGCCAACACCTTCGGCGGAAGTCTCGGTGGTCGTCTGGTGCGTGACCGCACGTTCTTTTTCACCACTTACGAAGAAATGCAGTACCGCCGGTGGTCAGCGCTGCAAGCCACCGTGCCCACCGAGGCGATGCGGGCGGGCGACTTCAGCAGGGAAAACGTGACCTTGCGTGATCCCTTCACCGGCAGCCCCTTGCCGGGCAATCGCATTCCTGGCTCGCAGATTGTGGGCGTGGCCAAGAAGGTGCTCGAGTTCTATCCGCTGCCTAATTTCGGCCCCACCGACGTCCAACGCTCGGCCAACTTCCGCAAGAACGAGTCCTCACCGATCACTTCTCGCCAGTTCGACGTGCGTGTGGATCACATCCTCACCGGCAAACAGTCGGTGTTCGGCCGGGTGAGCTGGAAGAACATCTCCACCACTTCGCCCACCTGGCAACTGCTGCCCGCCGACACCACCGCCGTCCACGCGCGCAACCTCGTCTTTTCGCACAACTACGCCATAGCGCCCAACCTGCTCAACGAAGCGCGGTTCGGCCTCACCATCAACGACGACGCGGTCAGCTTCCACTTCGACGGCTGGAAGATCACCGGCGAGATGGGCTTGCAGGGACTGCCCGACTTGCCCTACAACGGCCTGCCTGGCTTCAGCTTCTCTCAAGGCACCAGCGGCTTCGGCAAGAGCAAGCCGGACTTCCACAATTCGCACCTGTATCAGTGGAACGACAACCTGACCTGGATTCGCGGCCGGCATACGCTCAAGTTCGGCGGCGACGTGCGGCGCATCCGTGCCCAGTCCGCTCTGAGCTTCGGCCTGAACCACGGGCAGTTCATCTTCGACGGACGCTTCAGCCGCCACGACGTGGCCGACTTCCTGATGGGCCTGCCCTACCAATCGCGTTATGCCGACAGCCGCATCAACAACGACGGCCGCACCGCCCACTACGCCGTGTTCGCGCAGGACAGCTTCAAGGTCACCTCGCGGCTCACGCTCGAGTACGGCCTGCGCTGGGAGTATCATCCGGCCTACAAGGACGCCAACGGGAACATCACTAACTTTGACCGCAACGTGCCGCGGACCGGGCGCGTGATCATCCCGTCCGGCGCGCGCGCCCGCGAAATCACTTACCCGGGCTTCCTGCTCTCCATCAACGCCTGCCCCGCACCTGATTGGAACGGTATCCCCTGCACGCCTTTCCTTCAAGCCAATGAGGTCGGTTGGCCGGACTCGCTGCGCTTCGCTATCAAGAAGGACTTCGCGCCCCGCTTCGGCTTCGCTTGGCGCCCGTTCGACAATACCAAGACAGCAATTCGCGGCGGCGTCGGCCGCTACTTCATGGTGCCGCTCGGCTCTTTTTATTACGGCCTCACCGCGATCCATGCCTCCGGGGTGCGGGAGTTCACCAACAGCATCACCGCCGGCGCACCCGCGTTTCGCCTGCCCCAGGTCTCGCCTGGCGGGGGCGGCATTCGTGTGACCAGCTACGGCAACGCCTACTTCGGTACGGCCGAGGACCCTTACTACCCGGATCCCTTCGCCGTGCAATGGCATCTCACCGTCGAGCGAGAACTTGGTTGGGATGCCGGCCTCAGGCTCTCTTATATCGGCATGCGCTTCATCCAGCAGCCATGGGCGCCTGATCTGAATCAGCCGCTGCCCTCCACCGTGCCGTATACGCAGCGACCACTGACCGACCGGCCCTTCCCCTACTGGGGCCGCGTTTACAGTTACGACGCAGGGGCTAACGCCATCTACAACGCCGCGCAAACCGAGATCCGGCGCCGGTTCCGCGGCGGCCTCAACTTCAACTCGGCCTGGACCTGGGCCAAGCATCTCAGCGACAACGGCGTCGCCCCCTCAGGGTGGGGCAACGAGATGGGCAATGGCCGCGTCACCGACTCGCTCAACCGTCGCTCCAGCCGGGGTAACGTGGCGCCCACGCGGCGGCATCGCTGGATCACCAACGCCATCTACGAGCTCCCTTTCGGCAAGGGTCGTCGCTACATGAACCATGCCCATCCGATTCTGCAAGGGGTGGCCGGTGGGTGGCGCATCAGCTCCATCCTCCTGCTCCAGACCGGGCCCTACCTTACCGCCGTGTTCACCGGCGGGGACCCCTCGGGCACCAATGCGCCGGCCCGCGGCAGCCAACGGCCCGACGCCCTGCGCTCGGGCAATCTCGATAACCCCACGCCGGATCGCTGGTGGGACCGTGAGGCCTTCATCTGCCCAGGCCGCCTGCCCGGCGCGCCCGACCGCTTCAACTGCAACGTGACCCCCATCGGCCGCTTCGGCAATGGCGGCGTGGGCACGCTGGTGGGCCCGAGCACGATCAACCTCTCGATGGGCATCGGCAAGCAGTTCCCCATCCGCGAATGGGGAACGCTGAAATTCGAGGCCAGCTTCACCAACCTGCCCAACCACCGGAACCTGGCCAATCCGGGCAACAACATCACCAGCATCAGCTTCGGACAAACCA